>NZ_CVTN01000056.1:86682-111149 GCF_900004915.1 Pseudomonas sp. 31 R 17 | reverse complement strand
GGAACCCATAGCAGCCGTTACCGCAGAAACGGATATGTACTCGGTCCAATCCAACATCCTGGTCGGCTCTGAGGCCGCCATCGGGGGCAAGCCCCCTTGACGTTCACGTCAACCTGCCATTAGCTTAGCCCCAGGACTTTCTCGAGCACCCCCATGAGCACCACCTACAGCATCTCCGACCTCGCCCGCGAGCTCGACATCACCACCCGCGCCATTCGCTTCTACGAGGAACAAGGCCTGCTCGCCCCCGAACGCCGGGGCCAGGAGCGCATCTACTCGGCGCGGGACAAGGTCAGCCTCAAGCTGATCCTGCGCGGCAAGCGCATCGGCTTTTCCCTGGCCGAATGCCGCGAGTTGATCGAGCTCTACGACCCCACCAGCGGCAACCACATTCAACTCAACAGCATGCTGGCAAAGATCGCCGAGCGCCGTGAACAGCTTGAGCAACAGTTGCTGGATATCGAACAAATGAAGCTGGAACTGGACACCGCCGAAGAGCGTTGCACCCAGGCCCTGGCACACACCATGCGCCAGGCCGGCCATTAACCAGAAGGTAACCGCCATGACCCTCCCCTCACACGTACGCCTGGTGGAAGTCGGCCCGCGCGACGGTTTGCAGAACGAAGCCCAGCCGATCAGCGTCGCCGACAAGGTGCGGTTGGTGGACGCCTTGAGCGCCGCCGGCCTGGGCTATATCGAGGTCGGCAGTTTCGTGTCGCCCAAATGGGTGCCGCAGATGGCCGGCTCCGCCGAGGTGTTCGCGCAGATCCAGCGCAAGCCAGGTGTGACCTATGGCGCGCTGGCGCCAAACCTGCGCGGTTTTGAAGATGCACTGGCGGCCGGGGTCAAGGAAGTCGCGGTATTTGCGGCGGCGTCCGAAGCGTTTTCCCAACGCAATATCAACTGCTCCATCAGCGAGAGCCTGGAGCGGTTTGCGCCGATCATGGCCGCGGCCCGGCAGCACGGCGTCAGCGTGCGCGGGTATGTGTCGTGTGTGCTGGGTTGCCCCTACGAAGGGGATATTGCTGCGGAACAGGTGGCGGCGGTCGCCCGCGAACTGTATGCGATGGGCTGCTATGAAGTGTCCCTGGGCGACACGATCGGCACCGGCACGGCGGGCGCGACACGGCGGCTGTTCGAGGTGGTCGGCGCACAGGTGCCGCGCGACAAGCTCGCCGGGCATTTCCACGACACCTACGGCCAGGCGATCGCCAACATCTACGCCAGCCTGCTGGAAGGCATCCAGGTGTTCGACAGCTCTATCGCGGGCCTCGGCGGCTGCCCTTATGCCAAGGGCGCGAGCGGTAACGTCGCCACCGAAGATGTGGTGTACCTGCTCAATGGACTGGGGATCGACACCGGCATCGACCTGGAGCGCCTGATTGGCGCGGGCCAGCAGATCAGTCAGGTGCTGGGACGGGCAAGCGGATCGCGGGTGGCGAAGGCGCGTAATCTCGGTTGAGTAGCACAGCTGTGACAATGTGTTACCGAAGCCCGGCATAACGGGTAACGCGGGAACATAATCCGCCGCCCATCCAGAAACATATGCCCTGACAAAAAATCAAATCGTTGATTTTAAAGGACTTTAAAAAGTTGGCACGGCTTCTGCTATCTCTATGGCATAACAAGAATAAAAAGCACCAAACCTAATAAAAATAAGACGTAACGACTCTGACATAACAAAAACAACACGGCAGAGACGCAGCTAACAGATTTTTTTGGAGAAGATGTGCTTTGCAGGGTACGGCGTGCCGAAACCCGCAACCGGTTAGAGAAAAATAAAACTACCTCAGGTAGCTACCCACTGGTTGGATCGTTTACGAAAAAGCAGATCAGCGCTCAAAAAAATACGTTTGCTCTTGACCCCGGATGGGGGTCGCCAAAACAGCGGTACGGGTCACGGCTACCAAAAACAACAACAGGCCGCCCCTCAATAATAAAAAAAGAGCACGCAACGACAAATTAAAGGGGACCTTCGGGTCCCCTTTGTGCTTTCTGTGTGTTATTGCGAGAGTGTTTGCAACTCTTCGATTGAGATCTCGCGCATGCGGAATTTCTGGATCTTGCCCGTCACCGTCATCGGAAACGCGTCCACGAACTTGAAATGCCTGGGCATCTTGAAGTGGGCGATGCGGCCCTTGCACCAGGTTTGCAGTTCCAGCTCGCTCGCCACCTGCCCCGGGTGGAACTTGATCCAGGCGACGATTTCCTCACCGTAGCGTTCATCGGGGATACCGATGATCTGCACATCGGCCACGGCCGGATGGGTGAAGAAAAACTCCTCAAGCTCCCGTGGATATACGTTCTCGCCACCGCGAATGATCATGTCCTTGTTGCGCCCGACGATGCTCACATAACCGTGCTCGTCCATGGTCGCCAGGTCGCCGGTGTGCATCCATCCCTCCTCGTCGACGGCATCGCGGGTGCCTTCTGGGTTGTTCCAATAGCCGAGCATCACGCTGTAGCCGCGCGTGCATAGCTCGCCGATTTCACCGCGTGGCACGGTGTTGCCATCAGCGTCGATGATCCTGTTTTCCAGCTGCGGCTGGGTGCGACCTACGGTGGTCACGCGGCGCTCCAGATCGTCGTCGGCTCCGGTCTGCAACGACACCGGGCTGGTTTCGGTCATGCCATAGGCAATCTGCACTTCGCGCATGTGCAGCTCGCCAATGACCCGGCGCATCACCTCGATCGGGCAGGTTGAGCCGGCCATGATCCCGGTACGCAGGCTGGACAAGTCGAACTCGCCCAGGCGTGGGTGATCGAGCAGCGCGATAAACATGGTCGGTACGCCGTACAGGCCGGTGGCGCGCTCTTCGGCGACGGCGGTCAGCGTCAGCAGGGGGTCGAAGCCGTCGTTGGGATAGATCATGGTAGTGCCGTGGGTAATGCAACCGAGGTTACCCATCACCATGCCAAAACAGTGGTACAACGGCACGGGAATGACTAAACGGTCCTGCGCGGCAAGCCCGAGGCTTTCGCCGACCATGTAGCCGTTATTGAGGATATTGTGGTGACTGAGGGTAGCGCCCTTGGGGAAGCCGGTGGTGCCGGAGGTGTATTGGATGTTCACGGGTTGGTCGAAGTGCAGGCTGGCCTGGCGACTGTGCAATTGCCCGGTCGGGACATCGGCACCGAGCGCCGACAGTTGCGACCAGGGCATGAATGCGGGCGGCGGATTGGGGTCCAGGCTGATGAGGCCACGCAGGTCGGGCTTCAGCGCCTGGAGCATGGCGTGGTAATCGGAGGTCTTGAATGCACCGGCACATACCAGCCACTGGCAGCCGGATTGCTTGAGCACGTAGTCCAACTCACTACTGCGGTACGCCGGATTGATATTGACCAGGATCACCCCGAGTTTCGCGCTCGCCACCTGGCAGACCAGCCACTCGGCGCAATTGGGTGCCCAGATACCCAGGCGGTCGCCGGTTTGCATGCCCAGGGCGAGGAACGCCCGCGCATGCAGATCAACCGTCTCGGCCAGCTCTCGCCAGGTGTAGCGTCGCTGTTGGTGGCGGACCACCAAGGCTTCGCCATCAGGATACTGCGCAGCGGTAAGATCGAACGCCTCGCCAATGGTCATGGCCAGCAAGGCTTTGTCCTGGGAGCCACGGCTGTAGCTCGGATTCGGTTGATCCATAACGACCCCTGTTGTCTTTTTTGTAGGTTGACGTAAACGTAAACTACGATTGACAGCGCCGCAACGCAAGCTTACGTTAACGTAAAGGTCAGCGCCCTCCCCCGCGCGTTGCCTACACAACAACAAAAGCTCACATTAAGGTGCCTGTCCATGAGTTACCCGTCCCTGAACTTCGCCCTCGGCGAAACCATCGACATGCTGCGCGACCAGGTGCAGTCCTTCGTGGCCAAGGAAATCGCGCCCCGCGCAGCCCAGATCGATATCGACAACCTGTTTCCCGCCGACCTGTGGCGCAAGTTCGGCGACATGGGCCTGCTGGGCATCACCGTGCCCGAGGAATACGGCGGCGCGGGCCTGGGTTACCTGGCGCACGTGGTGAGCATGGAGGAAATCAGCCGCGGCTCGGCCTCGGTGGCGTTGTCCTACGGCGCCCACTCCAACCTGTGCGTCAACCAGATCAACCGCAATGGCACCCACGCCCAGAAACTCAAGTACCTGCCCAAGCTGATCAGCGGTGAGCATATCGGCGCCCTGGCCATGAGCGAGCCGAATGCCGGTTCCGACGTGGTGTCGATGAAACTGCGTGCCGACAAGCGCGGTGACGTCTACGTGCTCAACGGCAGCAAGACGTGGATCACCAACGGCCCCGACGCCCACACCTACGTGATCTACGCCAAGACCGACGTGGAAAAGGGCGCCCACGGCATCACCGCGTTCATCGTCGAGCGTGACTGGACAGGCTTCAGCCGCAGCACCAAGTTCGACAAGCTGGGCATGCGCGGCTCCAACACCTGCGAGCTGTTTTTCGATGACGTGCACGTCCCCGAGGAAAACATCCTCGGCGTGCTCAACGGCGGCGTCAAAGTGCTGATGAGCGGCCTCGATTACGAACGCGTAGTGCTCTCCGGCGGCCCCACCGGAATCATGCAGGCCTGCATGGACCTGATCGTGCCCTACATCCACGACCGCAAGCAGTTCGGCCAGAGCATCGGCGAGTTCCAGCTGATCCAGGGCAAGGTCGCCGATATGTACACCCAGCTCAATGCCAGCCGCGCCTATCTTTACGCGGTAGCCCAGGCCTGCGAGCGCGGCGAGACCACGCGCAAGGACGCCGCGGGCGTGATCCTGTACAGCGCCGAACGCGCCACGCAAATGGCCCTCGATGCGATCCAGATCCTGGGCGGCAACGGCTACATCAATGAATTCCCCGCCGGGCGCCTGCTGCGTGATGCCAAGCTGTACGAAATCGGCGCCGGCACCAGTGAGATTCGACGGATGTTGATCGGTCGCGAACTGTTCAACGAAACCCGCTGAAGGAGCGCCCCCATGGCTACCCTGCATACCCAGCTCAACCCGCGCTCGGCGGAATTCGTCGCCAACAGCGCGGCGATGCGCCGCCAGGTCGACGCGCTGCACACCCTCCTCGCCCAGGTACAACAGGGCGGCGGCGCCAAGGCCCAGGAACGGCATACCTCGCGCGGCAAACTGCTGCCGCGTGAGCGCATCAATCGTTTGCTCGACCCAGGCTCGCCGTTCCTCGAATTGAGCCAGTTGGCCGCCCATCAGGTGTACGGCGAAGACGTGCCGGCCGCCGGCGTGATTGCCGGCATCGGCCGTGTGGAAGGCGTCGAGTGCATGATCGTCGCCAACGATGCAACCGTGAAAGGCGGCTCGTACTACCCGTTGACGGTCAAGAAACACTTGCGCGCCCAGACCATCGCCGAGCAGAACCGCCTGCCGTGCATCTACCTGGTGGACTCCGGCGGTGCCAACCTGCCGCGCCAGGACGAAGTCTTCCCGGACCGCGAGCACTTCGGGCGGATCTTCTTCAACCAGGCGAATATGAGCGCTCAGGGCATCCCGCAGATCGCCGTGGTGATGGGCTCCTGCACCGCCGGTGGCGCCTATGTGCCGGCCATGGCCGACGAAGCGATCATGGTGCGCCAGCAGGCGACTATCTTCCTCGCCGGCCCGCCGCTGGTGAAGGCCGCCACCGGCGAAGTGGTGAGCGCCGAAGACCTCGGCGGCGCAGATGTGCACTGCCGGATTTCCGGCGTGGCCGACCACTACGCCGACAACGATGAACACGCCCTGGCCCTGGCCCGCCGCAGCGTGGCCAACCTCAATTGGCGCAAGCTGGGCGAGTTGCGCCAACGCACGCCCGTCGCGCCGTTGTACAGCGGCGAAGAGCTGTATGGCGTGATCCCGGCCGATGCCAAGCAGCCGTTCGACGTGCGCGAAGTGATCGCACGGCTGGTGGACGGTTCGGTGTTCGATGAGTTCAAGGCGCTGTTCGGCACCACCCTGGTGTGCGGCTTTGCGCACCTGCACGGTTACCCGGTGGCGATCCTGGCCAACAACGGAATCCTGTTTGCCGAAGCCGCGCAAAAAGGCGCGCACTTTATCGAACTGGCCTGCCAGCGCGGGATTCCGTTGCTGTTCCTGCAGAACATCACCGGTTTCATGGTCGGCCAGAAGTACGAAGCCGGCGGCATCGCCAAGCACGGCGCCAAGCTGGTGACAGCAGTGGCCTGCGCGAAAGTACCGAAGTTCACCGTGATCATCGGCGGCAGTTTCGGTGCCGGCAACTACGGCATGTGCGGTCGTGCCTATGACCCGCGCTTTTTGTGGATGTGGCCCAACGCACGCATCGGCGTGATGGGCGCCGAACAGGCGGCGGGCGTGCTGGTGCAGGTCAAGCGCGAGCAGGCCGAGCGCGCCGGCAATGCGTTCAGCGCCGAGGAAGAAGCCGCGATCAAGCAGCCGATCCTCGACCAATATGAAACCCAGGGCCACCCCTACTATTCCAGCGCACGCCTGTGGGATGACGGCGTCATCGACCCGTTGCAGACCCGCGACGTGCTGGCCCTGGCGTTGTCCGCCGCACTCAATGCGCCTATCGAGCCGAGCCGCTTCGGCGTATTCCGCATGTAACCTGTAGGAGCGAGCTCGCTCGCGAAAAACGTCCAGTCAATGCGTGCATCCTGGATACCCGCGTTATCGTTGACGACCTTCGCGAGCAAGCTTGCTCCTACAGGAGGCCTCTCATTTTCATGGAGCTTCTTGCATGAGCGATTTCAACACCCTCGAACTGATCACCGACAGCCGTGGCTTTGCCACGCTGTGGCTCAGTCGTGAAGCCAAGAACAACGCGTTCAACGCGCAGATGATCCGCGAACTGATCATCGCCCTCGACCACGTCCAGGGCGACCCGTCCCTGCGCTTTCTGGTGTTGCGCGGGCGCGGCAAGCACTTCAGCGCCGGCGCCGACCTGGCCTGGATGCAGCAGTCGGCCGAGCTGGATTACCACACCAACCTGGATGACGCCCGGGAACTGGCCGAGTTGATGTACAACCTGGCCAAGCTGAAAATCCCCACCCTGGCGGTGGTACAAGGCGCCGCTTACGGCGGCGCGCTGGGCTTGATAAGTTGCTGCGACATGGCGATTGGCGCCGATGACGCGCAGTTCTGTCTGTCGGAAGTGCGTATCGGCCTGGCACCGGCGGTGATCAGCCCATTCGTGGTGCAGGCCATCGGTGAACGCGCAGCCCGTCGCTATGCGTTGACGGCCGAGCGGTTCGACGGCCAGCGTGCGCGAGAGATCGGCCTGTTGGCGGAAAGCTACCCGCTCGATACGTTGGAGCAACGGGTGGATGAGTGGATCGCCAACCTGCTGCACAACAGCCCGGCGGCGATGCGTTCGTGCAAAGACTTATTGCGTGAGGTGGGCAGCGGTGCCCTTACCCCGGCGCTGCGGCGTTACTGTGAAAACGCCATCGCGCGAATTCGGGTCAGTGCCGAGGGCCAGGAAGGCTTGCGCGCCTTTCTGCAAAAACGCGCACCCAGCTGGCAATCCAAGGAGCCGCACCCATGAGCCCACTGACAAGCGTGCTGGTGGCCAACCGTGGCGAAATCGCCTGCCGAATCATGCGCACCGCCAAGGCGATGGGACTGACCACCGTGGCCGTGCACAGTGCAATCGACCGTGATGCGCGGCACAGCCGCGAAGCCGATATTCGTGTCGACCTGGGCGGCAGCAAGGCCACCGACAGTTACCTGCAGATCGACAAACTGATCGCCGCCGCCCACGCCAGCGGCGCCCAGGCGATTCATCCGGGCTACGGGTTTCTGTCGGAAAACGCCGGGTTCGCTCGGGCCGTCGAGGCAGCGGGCTTGATCTTCCTCGGTCCGCCCGCCTCGGCCATTGACGCCATGGGCAGCAAGTCGGCGGCCAAGGCGCTGATGGAAACCGCCGGTGTGCCGCTGGTGCCGGGCTATCACGGCGAGGCCCAGGACCTGGAGACCTTCCGCGCGGCCTGCGCGCGTATCGGTTACCCGGTGCTGCTCAAGGCCACGGCCGGCGGCGGCGGCAAGGGCATGAAAGTGGTCGAGGACGTCAGCCAGCTGGCAGAAGCCCTGGCCTCCGCCCAGCGTGAGGCGCTGTCGTCATTTGGCAACGGGCAGATGCTGGTGGAGAAATACCTGCTCAAACCACGCCATGTGGAGATCCAGGTATTTGCCGATCAACACGGTAACTGCCTCTACCTCAATGAGCGCGATTGCTCGATCCAGCGCCGTCATCAAAAGGTCGTCGAAGAAGCCCCCGCGCCGGGACTCAGTGCCGAGCAACGCAAGGCCATGGGCGAAGCGGCGGTACGTGCGGCGCAGGCAATTGGTTACGTGGGCGCGGGGACCGTGGAGTTCCTGCTGGATGCGCGCGGCGAGTTTTTCTTCATGGAGATGAATACCCGCCTGCAAGTCGAGCATCCGGTCACCGAGGCGATTACCGGCCTCGACCTGGTGGCCTGGCAGATCCGCGTGGCCCAGGGCGAGGTGCTGCCGATCAGCCAGGCAGAGGTACCGCTGAAGGGGCATGCCATTGAGGTCAGGCTGTATGCCGAGGACCCGGCCACTGATTTCCTGCCCGCCACCGGACGGCTGGCCCTGTACCGCGAGTCCAGGCCAGGCCCGGGGCGGCGCGTGGACAGCGGCGTCGAGCAAGGGGACAGTGTTTCGCCGTTCTACGACCCGATGCTCGGCAAGTTGATTGCCTGGGGCGAGGACCGTGAACAGGCGCGGCTGCGGTTGCTGAGTATGCTCGACGAATTTGCGGTGGGCGGGCTCAAGACCAACCTGGGCTTCCTGCGGCGCATCATTGGCCATCCGGCCTTTGCCGCCGCCGAGCTGGATACCGGGTTTATTCCACGCTATCAGGCTGAGCTGCTGCCGGTGGCCGGGGCGTTGAGCGATGAGTTCTGGCAGGCGGCAGGTTCGGCCTTTATGCAAACCTTGCCGGCCGGTGACGGGCCGTGGGCCGCGACCCACGGCTTTCGCGCGGGGCTGCCGGCGCAGGTTTCACTGCATTTGAGCTGTAATGGCCAGGATCGGCTGGTCACGCTGGCCGGGCCATCGTCGCCACTCATGGACGAGCAACTGGTCATCGAACACCAGGGTATCCGTCGCGCCCATCTGGCCGTGCGCAATGAAGGCACGGTGTACCTGCGCTGGGATGGCGAGATGCAGGCGGTCAGCCTGTTCGACCCGATTGCGGCGGCCGAGGCCGGTCACACCGCTCAAGGTGGACTTAGCGCCCCCATGAACGGCAGCATCGTGCGCGTGCTGGTGGACATCGGCCAACGCGTCGAAGCCGGTGCGCAACTGGTGGTTCTTGAAGCGATGAAGATGGAACACAGCATCCGCGCGCCCGAGGCGGGCGTGGTCAAGGCCTTGTTTTGCCAGGAGGGCGAGATGGTCGCCGAAGGCAGTGCGCTGGTGGAACTGGAGCCGGCGCATTAGAACTTCGCCATGGCTTGCACGACCACGCCCAGGATGCGGCAATCGTCGGTGAACAGCAGCTTGGGGTAAGTGGGATTGAGCGGCACCAGGTAGAGCTGGCCGCTGTCCGCCTGCAACCGGCGAAAGGTCGCCTGGGGGTTGTCCAGCCATTGCGCAACCACCAGTTTGCCGGGCTGCGCCTCGATGGCCGGATCGACCAGGATCAGCATGCCTGCGCTGATGCTCAGGCCGGTGGGCGCAGTCATGGCGTCGCCGATCACCGGCAGCCAGAAGGCGTCGCCGTGGGCATGGTAATCGGTCAATTCAAAGCGTTCCGGCCCATAGCTTGCGCGTGCTTCGCGCAGTTCGCACACACCGCCCCAGTCGTTGACCGGGTAGCGAAAATACGGGTTGTAGTGGTGCTCCAGGGCCACCTGTGTATCTGCCCGCTCACGAATCTCCAGCGCCACCTCAAGGTAGCCCAGCCCCAACTCCGCCAGCACCCGGTTCATGTCCGCCAGGCTCGGCACGCGGCGCTTGTTGAGCCAATGACCCACGCCGCCCTGGGACATGCCCAGGCGCTCCGCCAGTTCATCCTGCGTGACCTTGCGGTCTTTCATGTTGGCTCGCACCAACGCTATCCAGTTATCCATGGCGCTGACAATACGTTGCGTATTTGCCAGGGCAATAAACAGTTTGTAGTAATCCATGAAACGACATAAATACGATACGTACTATCATCGGTACAAGGTTTTCGACACCCACCCAGAGTACCTCCCCTCATGACGACGAGCCCGTATCACCTGCCTGAAACACCTGAAAACACCGAGCTGCACGACATGCGCTGCAGCGGTGCCGCACAGCGCGCGCTGGACTACTATTTGAAAGAAGAGATGTCTGCGCCGGACTCGGATCCGAGCTTTTTCACCCTCAAGCCGGGCATCAGCCAGGAGGAAGCGCTGGTGCACGCCTCCGACCTGCTGCGCAGCGCGGCGGCAACCGCCTACGAGTCGGCGAGCAGCCATCAGGGCAATCAGCGTGACCTGGCATTTTCGGTGGTGTATTTGATTGATATGGCGAAGGCGATGGTGGAGCGGTCGTTGCGAGCGCCGAACGCTCAGGCAAACGGATGACGGGCGCAGGCGAAAAATATTTCTATCGAACGGATAAAAACATTTGACTTGCAAATGATAATGATTATTATTGGACCCAGCTGATCGCGAGATCAGTCGATAGACCAAGAGCCCTTAGGTCGGACTCCTGGAATATCTCCTCATCAGGCTAATCACGGTTTTTGACCCGGCTCTTTGGCCGGGTCTTTTTTTGCCAGTTGTTCTGGCATGGCTTCAGGCTAATGAAGACTGTGTGTTGCTTGATGGCGCGGATGGTAGCAAAAGACCACTGCGTAAAGAAAGCCGCAGCCAGGCTTCAGCCCATTTCTTCACGATTTAGCGCTTGAGAATCAATCTCATAGACCCTAAGCTGCCGCAGCGTCACGGATGACGCCCCCTCCCCCGTGCAACAATTTTGCTTCCAGACATTGCCTGCCGCCTGTGTAAGATAGCCGCCACAACCTCATATTCAGGCAACCAGACTATGACCGTGGCCTTGACGTCCATCAAAATCAGCACCGACTTCGACAGCGGCAATATCCAGGTCCTGGATGCCAGCGATGCCTACCAGTTGCTGCTGGCGATCAAACCCGACACCCGTAGCCAACACTACCAATGGTTCCACTTCAAGGCCGAAGGCATGCATGTGGGGCACACCCACACGTTTCGCCTGAGCAACGCGGGCCGGTCATCCTACAAGCATGCATGGACCGGCTATAACGCCGTGGCGTCCTACGACCACGTCAATTGGTTCCGCGTGCCATCGCGCTTTGATGGCGAAATCCTGCATATCAGCCTCCAGACCCGGGAAAAACACGCGTGGTTCGCCTACTTCGAACCCTACAGCCGTGAACGCCACGACTGGTTGATCGAACAGGCGCTGAAGTACGCCGGCGTCAAGCTGCTGGCCACCGGTAAAAGTGTCGAGGGCCGTGATATCCAACTGCTGCGCCGTGGCAAAGGCGGCGAAGGCCGCCGCAAGGTCTGGATCATCGCCCAGCAGCACCCCGGCGAACACATGGCCGAATGGTTTATGGAGGGCGTGCTCGAACGCCTGCAACAGAGCGGTGACACCGAGTTGAAAAAGCTCCTGGCCGTCGCCGACCTGTACCTGGTGCCCAACATGAACCCCGACGGTGCATTTCATGGCCACCTGCGTACCAACGCCATGGGCCAGGACCTCAACCGCGCCTGGCAGAGCGCCAGCCAGGAACTCAGCCCGGAAGTCCTGTTCGTGCAAGAGCAGATGGAAAAATATGGCGTCGACCTCTTCCTCGATATCCACGGCGACGAAGAAATCCCCTACGTGTTCACTGCCGGCTGCGAAGGCAACCCCGGCTACAGCCCGCGTATCGAAGCCCTGGAAAAACACTTCCGCAGTCACCTGAGCCAACTGACCCGTGACTTTCAGACCACCTACGGCTACACCCGCGATCTGCCGGGCGAAGCCAATATGACCCTGGCGTGCAATGCGGTCGGTGAGAAGTACGACTGCCTGTCACTGACCCTGGAGATGCCCTTCAAGGACAACGACGACGCGCCCAACGCGAAAACCGGTTGGTCCGGTGATCGCTCCAGGCAACTGGGCAAGGATGTCCTGAGCAGCGTGGCCGATATCATCGGCCACGTGCGTTGACTGTCAGCCAAAGCTGATCAGTGGCGGGTGCCGGTCATGCTTTGCAGCACGCCGTCGCGGCGAATCAACCCGTGGAACAGCGCGGCCGCCAGATGCACCAGCACCGTCAGGAACAGCAGGTAGGCAAGATAACCATGGGCCTTGCGCAACAGCGCAAACAACGGTGCATTCGCCGAGACCAATGCCGGCAGTTGCACGGAGCTGCTGAGCATCACCGGGTCACCGGCGGCCGAAATCATTGCCCAGCCCAACAACGGCAACACCAGCATCAAGCCATACAACACCCAGTGAGACGCTTTGGCCGCGAGCACTTGCCAGCGCGGCAAGTCAGCCGGCAGCGGCGGTTGGCGCGTGGAAAAACGCACCACCAGGCGCACGATGACCAGCGCCAGAATGGCGATGCCCAACGGCTTGTGCAGGTGAATCAGCCACTCGTGGCGCTCGGACACCGACGCCGCCAGGCCCGCGCCGATAAACAGCATGGCGATGACCATCAACGCCATCAGCCAGTGCAGCAAACGCGCCAGCGGGGCGAAAAAGCGTGGTTGAATCTTCATGGCTTCGACTCCTGGGAGGCACTGTGCAACGGGCTGACTTCACCGGCGCGGCGCAGGTAGGAACTGGCATAGGCCGCCGAGCGGGCCGCCAGCAGCGGGTCATTGGACGCCTCGATACCACTGGGCAGAATCAGCGGGTCGAAGTTGATATCGCGGCAATCGCCGTCGGCTTGTGGCTGGCTGCTCTGCAGCACCAGGGTGCCGGCGTTGACTACCTTGTGCGCGCCGGTCCAGGTCTTGCTGGCGTCATCGAGCGGGTCGCCGGGATTGGCCAGCGTCATGTTCAACTGCCAATGCAGCGGCCCCGCAGCCAGGCGCTGCACCAGGTCTTTTTCCAGGAAGTCGCCACCCTCAGGCGCGGTATCGCCCGCGGCATCCTGGCTCTGTGGCACCACGGACCAGCGCACGGCCTGGCGTTTGCCGTCGGCGCTCACCAGGTAAAACGCGTTGATGCCGTTATAGGTTTCGGTCGCGTAACTGGCCGATGGCCTGGCGGTTTTGACCCAGGCCAGAAACGGCGCTGTCTCCGGGTGGGCGGCAAAAAACGCCGGCATGCTCGCCGGGTTCGGCTTGCCGGTGGCCGGGTCCGGCGCGCCGGCCTTGAGCAATTGGTAGAACGCCTCGGGCGTGCCCACCGGGAACACCGGCATGCTGTTCATCCCGGTGCGCCACTGCTGGCCGTTGGCCTGGCTGAACTGCACGGCAAAACTGCGGATCGGCACACTGCTGTCCGGCGCATAAGGGTTGCCGCTGGGCAAGGCGAAACGCCCGATCACCGGGGTTTTCGCCTCGTTGAACACCTGGGCGCTGGAGTAGGCACGCACTTCGGGACTGCTCTCGAAGTACCCGGCCACGCACACGCCCTTGGCATGGTTACGCCGAAACCCCGGGTGCACACCGTTATTGGTTTCCAGGGCATTGACCAGGGTTTTTGGCCGCAGGCGCTGTGGGTCGAGGGTGCCGTTGACGTAGGCAAATGCCCCGGCAACAACGGCAACCACGGCACCGATACCGGCGAGTCGCGCGATCAGGCTCGCAGTGCTTAACGGAGGACGGGGCGGTGGTGAGTGATCTACCATGAATGAACTCCAGGCCCTGAGGCCTTAGGGGGTAAAACATAAGGTCGGAGCATTGAGACGCACGCCGATACACTCTATTCCCTGGCCGCGTTTTATTTTTCGGCCCATGGAATAACCTTCAGCGCCGCACGTCTCTCCAGTCACAGCAGCGTAGTAGCCAACCAGACACCCATGCACGAACTCGACGAACAGTTACGCGAACTCATCCCCAGGCTGCGGCGCTTTGCCGTGTCCCTGACCCGTAACGCCAGCAGCGCCGACGACCTGGTGCAGTCCACCCTGGAACGGGCCATCACCGTCTGGGCCGACAAGCGCATCGAAGGCGACCTGCGCGCGTGGCTGTTTTCGATCCTGTACCGACAATTCCTCGACGCCCATCGGCGCAACCGACGCTACGCGCGCATGCTCGAATTCTTCACCGGCCGCGACGATGCGCAGCCCTCGGTAGAGCGTACGGTGATGGCCCAATCCACCCTGCAAGCCTTCGACCAACTCACTGCCGAGCAGCGCGCCCTGCTGCTGTGGGTGTCGGTCGAAGGCTTGAGCTACAAGGAAGTCGCCGAAATACTCGACGTGCCCATCGGTACGGTGATGTCGCGTCTCTCACGCGCCCGCCAAGCCTTGCGTCAACTCAGCGATGGCGAAATTGCCAGCCCTTCCCTGCGGATACTCAAATGATCAGCCTGCCTCCCAGCGAACGTGACTTACACGCCTACGTCGATCACCAGTTGCCGGACAGTGATCGCCGTGTCCTTGAAACCTGGCTGGCGAGCCACCCCGACGTGGCCGCCCAGGTGCATGCCTGGCAACAGGATGCGCAGTTGCTGCGCGCATCCTTGAGCGGTGCCCTGCAACAACCGGGCAACCCGGCATTGGACCCGGCGCTGATTCGCCAGCGCGTCAAGCATCGGTCCCGCCGCCATCTCGCCACTGCGGCGCTGCTGCTGATCGCCGTCAGCCTCGGCGGACTGGGCGGCTGGCACGCCCGCGAGGCCACCCAGCCAGGTCTGTTGCCGATGGCCGATGCGATGCAGGCATACCGCCTGTTTGCCCAGGACGGCATCATGCCCGCCGACTACAACGCTCAGGACCGCAGCACCATGCAGGCCTGGCTCGATCGTTACTTCAACCAGGCCCATCGCTTGCCCGACTTGAGCCAGGTGGGGTTCAAGCCGGTCAGCGGGCGACTGCTCACCACCGACCAAGGCGCAGCGGCCATGGTGCTGTACGAAGACCCGCAGGGCCGGCGCATCAGTTTCTATATCCGCCCACCGGGCCCGAACAACGGCTTCCTGCCGCGCGGCAGCCGCAGCGCCGACGGCTTGCAGGCCGACTATTGGTCGGGCGGCGGGTACAACTACGCGATGGTCAGTCCCGTGGATCAGGCCAGCCCCGGGCAAATGAAGTTCTAGAAGCCCACGTCCAGCACCACGTTGTCCACATAGATACCGGCCGGTGGCGTGGGCTGGTCGGTGTAGATCCTGGCGTTGTAGTTGTACACCTGGCTGCCCGTGCCCAAGCCATTGCCGGGGTTGACCTCGGCCGTGGAGCTGGCCCGCCGCGCCGCGCCAACACTGCCCCAACGCGTGGTGCCGGCACTTTTGAAAAGGTCGTAGGCCAGGTAGTTGCCGCCGGAAACCATGCGCCGCCGGCCACCGACGCTGACCGCGTTCTGGCCATCGCTCAAGCCCACGGTGTAGGCGCTGCCCTTGGTGCAGGCAATGTTGATGGTCTGCCCGGTCACGGCGGCGAACCCGCTGACCACCGGCGCGCTGCCGAAGCTGACATTGGGCGCGGTGATCTGGCAGTCATTGGTCACGTTCATGCTGACGGTCAGCGCCGCCGTGCCGCTGCCGATGTCACGCCCCAGGCAGATGCCGCCAAGGCCGACTCCGGAGCAGTAGTTCCAGTTCCAGGCGATGTTCAGCGTCTCGGTATACACGCCGGCGGCGACATTGCTGCCGGTGATGCTGCCCAGGTACAGCGGTACGGTTTTCGCACCCGGGCCTGCGAGCAGGCCGATGATCTGGGCGATACCGCCGGCGCCGCCAAAATCGAACTGCGCCCCACGGGTGATCGGATAACTGGTGCTGTTGGTGCCATAAATCGTGTAGCCGATCACATCCCCGGTCGGCCCGCGCATGCCGCCCTGAGTCGACGTGATCGTGGCGTAGAAATGGTCGGTCGACACCAGCAGCGAGATCAGCGCCGAGGTGCAGCTCAGCCCGGCATTGGTGGTGGAGCTGGTTTGCGCAGCGGTGCGTACGGTCATCGAACTGATCGAGCCGAAACTGGCCGGTACCGTGGACGCCACCGAACACACGGCCAATGCCTTGCCCGAACACAACAGCCCCAAGCCAAACAGCCCTACCCCACACAACCATCCCTTGCCCTTCACCTGGACACTCCCTGTTCAATCCTTCATTGGCAGACCAACGGCCCGACCAGCGGCACGTCCTGTTGCTGCTCATCGATATCGAAGCTCGCCTGGCAGCTGCGACCTTCTGCGAGGGTGACGTGCAGCGTGTTGTGAGCGCTGAGGTTTTCCAGATACACCAGCCCGTCCCAGCCCACGACTGCCTGGGTGTTGCTCTGCTCATGCACCACCAGGCTGCCCAGCGGCAACTCCTGGTGCTGGCTGTCGACCAGGGTGATGCTCGCGGCGAGCACCCGGCGCAACGGAAATTCCAGCAGGTAGCCGCTGCCACGGCGCACCGACACACGCTGCTCGACATTCGGGCTCTGCACGTTCGGTGGCAGGTTCAGCGGGTCGATTTCATATTTGGCGCGGTAATACGCACTGCTCCAGGGCACCAGCAAGTGGCCCTTGCTGTCGGTCTCGCCCACTAACTGGTTTTCATAGCGCACCGGAATGCCGGCGAACCCTTGGGTGCTTACCACCACAAAGGCGTCGTTGATCCGGTTGGCGGCGAAGGTGTTACCGCCCATCCACACCAGCGAGCCGCTGGCATCCGCCCAGCGTGTCTGGGCATCGCTGCTGCCGTACACACCGGCCTGCAACTGCACCGATTGCAGGCGCCAGGTCAGGTCGGCCTGGCGATAAGTCGGGGCATCGCCCTGGGCGTAGCCGAGGTTGTAGCCCACCCCGCCTTCGCTGGGCACCGCACGGCTGTAGTTGATGCGTTGGCGGCTGGCGCCGTCCTTGCCGCGCTCGGTGCTCAAGGCCAGGCTGCCGTTGAGGTCGAACGGAATCACCAGTTGCGCCTGCATCGCCCAGTTGCTGTCACCGATTTCGCGGTTGGCCGACAGGTACACGCTGGAGTTGCGCCACAGCGGTTTGCTCCAGCTCAGGTTGAGCAGGCGCGTGCGCGAGTCGTCCGCCGCCTGCACGTCGAAATAGCCCAGGCCGAGGCTGCCGAACCGCTCGAGGTTGAGGCTCAGGGTGACTTGCTCGCTGCGCTTGCTGAGGCGGGCGTAGGGCGTGTCGACCAGGGTCAGGTCGGCATACGCGTCGCGCCGTTCGACGCGTTGATACATCAGGCTGTAGCGCGCGCTGTTGTACTGATAGCCGAGGCTCAGTTGCCGGCCGCTGCGGCTGTCGAACCGGCTTTGGCTAACGGCGGTATTGAGCACGCCGAAATTGCCCAGGCGCAGGTTGCCGCCGAGCCCGCCGAGGGCCAGGTCGCTGGAGGCTTCGGCGTGGCTTTCCAGGGTGAGGTTGTCGGAATAGCCGTAGCGGAACGTACCGCTGGCCACGCCCGGCCCGTAGCCGAAATCGCGCAGGGTGTAATCGCGACGCAAGGTCCCGGCGGCCACGGAAAAATCCGTCAAGCCGTGTTGCAGCAAGGTGCTGGTGACATAGAAGGGAACGGTGGTCGACACCTGGCGACCGAGGGCGTCGGTGGTGACCACCACGGCCTCACCGGCACCATTGATGAACGGGATGTTGGTCAGGGTGTACGGCCCGGGTTGCAGCTGGGCGCTTTCGGTCTTGTAGCCGTTGATGAACAGGTCGACCGACGAGGGCACCGCCGCCTCGCCGGCAAATTGCGGCAAGGGGTACGTCACCAGGTCCGGACGCACGGCAAAGTCCCGCGACAGTTGCACCCCGCCCAGGCGCACCGAGCTGCTCCAGGGCAACGCAGCGCTGATCACGTCGCCGGCCTCGTAGGTGAGCAGCCGCTCATCATCGGAGAAGCGCCAGGTGGTGTCGTAGCGCCGATAACCATTGTTGAGCGTGCTGTTGCTGATGCCACTGGACAGGGTCTGGCGCAGTTGCCCGGTGTTGGACAAGCTGCCCCAGTTATCGAACAGGCGCACTTCGTTCCAGGCCGCCAGGTAGCTGCCGCCTTCGTCGGTGTCGTTGAAATACACGTCGTAGTTGAGCAAGGCGCCGAAGCTGCTCATGGCCTGGGTGCGCGGGTAGGTGTTGCGGTTGCCGATGAACTGCTCCTGCAACCAGGACGGTGGCACATCCAGCAGCAGGCGCTGGCCATTGCTGTCGTAATCACTGTGCAGGCCAGGCACGCTGTCCAGGGCCACGCTGCCGTCGGGGTCACCCGGCAGTTTCATGCCCACGTCCCGCAAGGCGCTGGCGGGCACGAAGAGTTGCCCGGCGCGTTGCTCGACCGCGATGACCCGGCCGGTGTCCATCTGGTTGACCACCAATTGCAGAAACAGCTGTGCATCGGCGACCGCCTCCATGCTGCTCGGCGGCGGCGGCAGATCGCCCGCTACCGCAGCGCCCCACAACCCGCCTACCACTGCCATCGATGGCCATATACCACGAGCCCAACCACGACTCACCATGGCGTTGCGTCCTTCAATGGACATCTCCATCCTGTTAAAACCCGGGCTCGCACCCGTCCCGCGACACACCGTTTATCGTGTCGGCGCGAGGCTCTCCACTTGCGTCGCGCAGTTGATCCTGACCTGCAGCGGCTGGTCGCCCGGCACATCGCCCGGCATCGGCCAGCGCATGGTCGCTCCCGGCAATACGTAGCCGAGCAGCCCTTCCACCAGCGGCCGGGTCTGGCCGCCCTGTTTGAACGAGGCATCGGTCAACCGCGCATGCACCGCGCCCTGGTTACGCACCTCGATATAACTGCGCCCCGCCACACTGACCTTCTTCCAGCTCAATTGCGGCTGCCCGGCGCCCTTGGGGTCGCGCTGGCGGGTGGCGTCGTCCTTGCTCCACAGGCCGGCACCGTAGGCAAACAAGGGCACCGAATAGCGCATCTGGAAACGAATCGCCGCCGCCGTATTCTTGCCCTCCGGTGGCGCGGGCACCTGCAGCGCCGAGGGAATTTCATCGATGATGATGCGATAGGCCAACTCCCGGCCTGGCGGCACTTCACGGGTGCGGGTCAGGCGCACCAGTTGCTTCTGCCCGGGTTCGATCCTGGCCACCGGCGGGCTGCCGACCACATCGCGCTGGTTCTGGTACTGCTCGTCGAAGCCGTTCTGGCTCCAGGCAAACACGCGCACCTGCAGGTTGGCCGTCTCGCTGCCACGGTTCTCCAGCCACAGCGCACTGGCCTGTTGGTCGGCCTCCAGCACCGGGTCGATGGGCCAGATCAGCACCGAGCTGGCCGCCTGCACAAGCCCGCTCGTGCACAGGGCACCCAGGACAACACCCGCGGCCCACAGCCGCCGGGAAGGTGAACGCATAAAACCACTCCTTATTTCCATAGCCCTACCACGACAGCTGCACCTGCAACGTGTCGCTGTACGTCCCCCCAGGCTGATTGCCCGGCAGTACCACCCGCCCGTAGATCGGCAGGCTGATGGTGTTTGCATCGCTGTAGCTCACGCTGACGCTCTGGCCGATCCCCAGGCTCTGGCTGAACGCCGCATCGCGAAACAGTTGGTAAGCCACCCGCGCGCTGCCGCTGTTGTGCAGCAAATTGCGCCCGGTGCCGCTGTGCAACCCGCCGTCGACACTCAGGCTCAGCGCCACGCCCGGCGTACATTGCAGGGTCACGCCGCCGGTAAGGGCCGCCGTCACCGTGCTGGTGGCCAGGGCCGAATAGCTGCCATAGGTCAGCGTGCCGTAGTTGCTGGCGCTGCCCACGATCAGGCAACCCGGCGTGATGGTCGCGCTGACATGGAAGCTCTGGCTGGTCACCGCCGACAACGGCAGCGGCAACGCCAGCCCACAGGCCAACCACACCCTGAGCCACATCGTCAGAACGTCAGCTCCACGGCCACGGTGTCGGTGTAGACGCCTGCCGGCAGGCCCGGCTTGCCCACCGCACGCCCATACAGGCCCACGGTTTGCGCTACACCGGTACTGGCGGCGAGAGTAATCACGCCATCGACCGCCAACAGCGAAGAGAAACCGCTGTCGGTGTAAAAGTCATAGGGCACGAAATTGCCCGCGCCATCGGCCAGTGCGCGAGTACCACCCGGCGAGGCGCCGTCATGGGCACCGGCGCGCACTTTGACAGCGGGCGTGGTGCCGGCCGAACACAGGATCGACAGCGCGCCGCCGGTGCCGGTGCCGCCCAGCAACTGGGCATCGGCGTTGGTAAACAAGCTATTGGTCGTACCGAAGTTGAGGCTACCGAAGTTCAGCCCGGTCGCGGCACCGGAGCCGTTGACCTGGCAGCTGGCAATCAAGGTCAGGCTGGAGCTGATCTGCCCGGTCACGGTGGTCGCCGCATTGAGGCTGGAGGCCATCGCCAGGCCCAGGGCGCAAACGCCCAATCGAGATACGAGTACATGCATGATATCCATCCTCATGGTTTACCAATCCAGAGTCACCGTCAGGGTGTCTGTATAGATGCCGGCCGGTAAGGCCCTGGTATTCGCCACCACGGAGCCGAATACCGGGATCGGTATCTGGGTGTCGTGGGTCATGGCGAAGTTTCGTTGCTCACCGATGCTGTAGGCGCTGCGACCCAGAGGGTCTGCCCACAGCTGATAGGGAATGGACTGGCGACCGTTGCTCAGGCGCCGCGTGATGCCGTCGCCGTTGGTGCCACCGTCGATGGTCACCGTGAAACTGTTGGCCACCGAGGGGCTGCAGGACACCGACAAGGGGGTTTTGTCGCCCGCGGAAACGGCCGCGCCCAGGGTGTCGTTCCAGGTCGGTCCCTGGCTGCCGAAATCCAGCATCGCGGTACCGCCTTCGGGCGTCACGGGCGCCGTTTCGACGCTCTTGTTGACCTCGCAGCTGGCGGTGATCACCAGTTGCGCCTGAATCTGCCCGCCGGCGGCAGCCGCTTGCGCGTCTTCGGCCAGCAACAGCAGAGCCGTTACGGCCAGGTAGCGGATTACCATGTGACCGTAACCTTGAGCAGGTCGGAATAACGGCCGACGACGGGGATGTCCTTGAGCGGCTCGATACGGCCGAACAGCGGCAGGTCGACGGAGCCGCTGTCCGGCACGCGACCGCTGAACGGCACATCCACCGGCAACGGGATCAACCGTGCGGCGTCGGCATAAATGCGATAGGGGATGGGCTTGCTCGCCGGCGCGCCATTGGCCAGATAGCGCACTTCGCCAACGCCGCCATGCAGGCCGCCATCAACGCGCACTTGATAGGGTGTATCGGGATTGCATTCCAGGCGTGGCTGGCGCTGGCTGATCAGCGCCGCACTCAAGGGCCCGGCCGGGTCATCCAGACGCGGGCCGCTGCCGAAATCCAACACGCCAAGCTGCTCGATGCCCGCAGTGCGCGTGGTACCCACCAACTGGCAACCGCGCTGCACATCGATGCGCACCACCACTTGGACCTGCGCCGCGAACACCGTGTTGCAGAGCATCATGCCCATGACTGCCAATACTGTCCGTTCCTTCACTGCCCCAAATCCTTATACAGGGGTGGCTCCTGCGTATAAGGGTAGCCACTTGGGGAAAATCTGCCAGTCTGGTCAGAAATACCCAGGCGTTCGGCTGTTCCGGGAGGGCTGGCTGCCGCCTGGGTATTGGTCAAATCGTGGCGAGCGTCCTAAAGTGAGCGACCACCGAAACAAGAGTGACGCGCCTTGACCGTGCTTTCCCTGATCCGTCGCCTGCTGGGCACCACACCCCAACAGGCGGGGGCATCGCCCATCCGTGCATTTTTCCGGCACAAGGCTGAGCAGCAGGGCTATACCCTCAGCGCCGGACAGACCCGCGCCATTGCCGCGCTGGCCCGCGAAACCGAACACCTGCTCAGCGGCCGGCCCGCCCGCAGCCTGTACCTGCACGGCCCGGTTGGACGCGGCAAAAGCTGGCTGCTCGATGGTTTTTTCCAGGCGCTGCCGATTGCCGAGAAGCAGCGCGTGCACTTTCACGACTTTTTCGCCGACCTGCACCGGGGCATGTTCCAGCACCGCGCGCAGGACGACGCGCTGGCCGTGGCCCTGGACGAACGGCTGGCGGACTGTCGCGTCCTGTGTTTCGACGAATTCCATGTGCACGATATCGGCGATGCGATGCTCATCAGCCGTTTGTTCAAGGCCTTGTTCCAGCGCGGTGTGCTGGTGCTGGTGACGTCCAACTATGCGCCCGAGGGCCTGCTGCCCAACCCGTTGTATCACCAGCGCTTCAAGCCGGTGATCGACCTGATCGCCACGCGCATGGAGGTGCTGGAAGTCAGTGCCCCCGAGGACTTTCGCCGCCTGCCCCAGGCCCATGCCGAGCAGCGCTTCAGCACGGGCAGGTACCTCTGGCCAGGCAGCGTGGCGCAACGTGAGGCGCTCGGGCTGCCTGCCGCCGATTGCCCGGCGCTGCCCCTGACCGTTGGCAACCGGCAATTGCAGTGCCGCCGCCGTGAAGCACGCAGCATCGCCTTTACCTTCGGCGACCTGTGCGAACAGCTCACCGCCGTGATGGATTATCTGCTGCTGTGCCAGGACTTCGACCACTGGATCATCGACGGCCTGCCCCCCCTGGCCGACTGCCCGATTGCCGTGCAGCAACGGTTTATCAACCTGGTGGACGTGCTTTACGACCGCGACAAACAGCTGATCCTGATCGGCGCGCAGCCACTGGAGCAGGCCCTGGGCGGCAAGGCCATCGACCTTGCGCGTACCGCCAGCCGCCTGGGGCAATTACGCCAGTGCGGCATGCAAGTCGCGCGCGACCCGGTATCATGAGCGCCTTTTCACGCCCCCTTGTCGAGTGACCGCGCCGTTGATCAATACCCTCGCCCAACTCAAGGCCGGCCAATTGGCCGGCACTACCCGCCTGGACCTGGCCTGCGGTTTGACCGAATTCCCCCGGGAAATCTTCGATCTGGCCGACTCGCTGGAAATCCTCAACCTCACGGGCAACGCCTTGAGCAGCCTGCCGGACGACCTGCACCGCCTGCGGCACCTGCGCGTGCTGTTCTGCTCGGACAACGCCTTCACCGAACTGCCCGAATGCCTGGGCCGCTGCGCCCAGTTGAGCATGATCGGCTTCAAGGCCAACCGTATCGAGCAGGTGTCGGCAGCCGCTCTGCCGCCGCAATTGCGCTGGCTGATCCTCACCGACAACCGCATCAGCCAATTGCCCGACGACCTCGGCCAACGCCCGCTCCTGCAAAAGCTGATGCTGGCTGGCAACCAACTGACGCAACTGCCGCCCAGCCTGGCCCAGTGCGAAAACCTTGAATTGATCCGCATCGCGTCCAACCGCCTGACCCACCTGCCGCAGTGGCTGCTGACCCTGCCGAGCCTGACGTGGCTGGCGTACGCCGGCAATCCGGTGGAAATGGCCGTTGAGGTGACGGCCGACGGAACACCGGACATTCCCTGGACCGAACTGCAACTGGGCGAAGTGCTCGGCGAAGGCGCCTCGGGGATTATCCGCAAGGCGCTGTGGAAACCCCGGGCGTTGCCGGTCGCGGTCAAACTGTACAAAGGCAGCATCACCAGCGACGGTTCACCGCTGCATGAAATGCAAGCCTGCATCGCCGCCGGGCTGCATCCCAACCTGATCAAGGTCGAAGGCCGCGTCAGCGATCACCCCGATCACCAGGCCGCATTGGTGATGGACCTGATCGAGCCGAGTTACCGCAACCTCGCGGCGTTGCCAAGCCTGGCGTCCTGCACGCGGGACATCTACGCACCCGACACCCGTTTCAGCCTGGACGTAGCACTGCGCCTGGCGCGCGGTATCGCCTCGGTCGCCGCGCACCTGCACCGGCACGGCATTACCCACGGCGACCTGTATGGCCACAATATTTTATGGAATGCGGCGGGTGATTGTTTGCTTGGGGACTTTGGCGCGGCGTCCTTCCATGCCACGGCGGACACCGCGGAAACCAAAGCGCTGCAGCGCATTGAAGTACGCGCGTTCGGCGTGCTGCTGGGGGAGTTGCTGGAGCGGGTCGAGGGGGCAGTCGCAGACGAGCTGGTCGAACTGCAAATCAGCTGCTGTCAGCCACAAGTGCTGGCGCGACCGAGCTTCGACGAGATCGAAGTCCTGCTGAGCGCGCTCTGACACCATGGCCTACCCTAATGCCGGTCAGTTCAAGGCTTTTTTGTAGGAGCGAGGGGGGCGCCTAGCTCTTGCTCGCGAAAAACCCACAGGCACCGCGTTCATTCAGGAAGCGCGCGTTATCGTTGACGTTTTTCGCGAGCAAGCTCGCTCCTACACAAAGCAGCCGCGCCCACCCGTAACCACGATGCGCAGCGAGCCGCTCTTGATCTTGATCTCAGGCGCCCCGTTAAACCACGCTGGCCGAACGCAGGCTTGAATCCGTGGGCAACCCGGCAGGACGCCGGGTTAGCC
>NZ_CVTN01000056.1:81707-86632 GCF_900004915.1 Pseudomonas sp. 31 R 17 | reverse complement strand
AGAGCGTTTTGCTTACTTTTGCGCTTTTCAAAAGTGAGCCGCTGTAAAAGCGGAACCCTAAGTAGCCGTTACCGCAGAAACGGATATGTACTCGGACTGATCCTGCATCCTGGTCGGCCCTGAGACCGCCAATCGGGGGCAAGCCCCCTCCCACATTTTAACTGCCCACATTTGGACTGCATGTATCCAGATAAGAATCAGCCAGCCAGCCCGACAAACATATCCTGCACATCATCATGGTTATCCAGGCCTTCCAGGAACGCCTCGACCTCGGCCATCTGCTCATCGGTCAACCCACTGACCGGGTTCTTCGAAAGATAGCCCAGCTTGGCCGACAGCACGGTAAAGCCTTGCTCCGGCAAAGCTTTCTGCACGGCGTCCAAGTCGGTGGTTTCGGTGATGAACAAGGTGGTGCCTGCTTCTTCACCGTCCTCAAAGTCCTGGGCACCGGCTTCGATGGCGGCCATTTCCGGATCCGCGTCCGGGGTGTCCGGCGATGCTTCGATCAGCCCGACGTGATTGAAGTCCCAGGCCACCGAGCCGGAAGCCCCCAATTGGCCCTTGCGGAACGCCACGCGGATTTCCGCCACGGTGCGGTTGATGTTGTCGGTGACGCACTCGACGATCAACGGCACCTGGTGCGGAGCGAAACCTTCGTAGGTGACACGGTGGTACTGCACGGTTTCACCGAGCAGACCGGCACCCTTCTTGATCGCGCGGTCCAGGGTTTCCTTGGGCATCGAGGCCTTCTTGGCCTGCTCCACCACCAGACGCAGGTGAGCGTTGGTCGAGGTGTCCGCACCGTTGCGGGCGGCGATGGTGATTTCTTTCACCAGCTTGCCGAAAATCTTGCCCTTGGCATTGGCTGCCGCTTCTTTATGTTTGACTTTCCACTGTGCGCCCATGACTCACTCTCTACTTTCCATGGCGCCGAAACGTCTACTGGCCGGCGCTTTGGGGGCAGAGTTTATAGCGCAGCAACGCATCGTTCCACCAAAAAACCCTCAGGGCGCCAACTCGAAAAAGGCCTGGATCAAGCGCAACGACCGGCGCCGCTCCAGGCAGCCAAGCAGATGCCGGTTCAGCAGGCCGTCGCCGCGAATCGGCACGGCACATACGCGTGGGTCGCGGCTGACCTCCATCGACGACACCACCCCCAGGCCCAGCTCGGCCGCAACGGCCTCGGTCACCGCTTCCCGGCTGTCCAGTTCCAGCAGCACCCTGGGCCGCACACCGGCAGCCAGGCACGCCTCATCAAAGGTACGCCGGGTGATGGAACCGGGCTCGCGCAACACCATGATCTCTTCGTTCAACGCCGACAGTGCAATGCCCTCGGCCTGCCCCGCCCACGGGTGCACGGCCGGCACCAGCGCGCAAATACGCGACTCGCCCAAGGGATGCAGGTGCAGGCCATTGCGCGGCTCCACTTCGGTCAGCACCGCCACATCGGCATGCTCGGACAACAACGCCGCCAGGGTTTCCTGGGCATTGCCCAGGCGCAGATTCACCGTGACGCCCGGATAAAGCACGCGCAGCCGGGCGATCATCGGCATCACCAGATGCGGGCCGTCCGCCGCCACTTCCAGGCGCCCGGTGAGCAATTGGCGGTTGGCTTCGAGCATCGCCTGCGCCTCATCCACCAGGCCGAAGATCGCCCGGGTGATCGCCGCCAGGCGTGCGCCCTCCTCGGTCAACTCGACCCGCCGCGCAGTGCGGCGCAGCAACGGGATCTGGTAGTGCTCCTCCAGCGCCTTGATGTGCCCGGTCACCGCCGGCTGGCTGATGAACAGCCGCGCGGCCGCACGGGTAAAACTGCCCTCGCGGGCCACCGCATCGAATGCGCGCAGTTGGAACAGGTTCATAGTTATCGGCCTCACTGATAGCTCGCATAACAACAAACAATTTGATTGATAACAAGCCAAACTGCAATTTAGGCGCCTTAAAGTCGACCCGTTGTTTTACGAGGACCCGAGATGACCCCTGCCGCGCCACTTTTGCTGACTCCAGGCCCGCTGACCACTTCCAACCGCACGCGCCAGGCGATGATGGTGGACTGGGGTTCATGGGATGAGCGTTTCAACCAACTCACCGCCAGCGTGTGCGAGCATTTGCTGGCGATCATCCATGGCGCCCACAGCCACCATTGCGTGCCGTTGCAGGGCAGCGGCACCTTCGCCGTCGAAGCCGCCATCGGCACCCTCGTGCCGCGTAACGGCAAGGTGCTGGTGCTGATCAACGGCGCCTACGGCAAACGCCTGGCGAAGATCTGTGACGTGCTCGGCCGCGCGTACAGCACCTTCGAAACGCCCGAAGACCAACCCACCACCGCCGCCGAGGTGGACCGCCTGCTGCACGCCGACGCCGCGATCAGCCATGTCGCGCTGATCCACTGCGAAACCAGCACCGGCATCCTCAACCCGCTGGCGCAGATCGCCGAAGTGGTCAAGCGTCACGGCAAGCGCCTGATCATCGACGCCATGAGTTCTTTCGGCGCACTGCCGATCGATGCGCGTGAAGTGCCCTTCGACGCGCTGATCGCCGCGTCCGGCAAATGCCTGGAAGGCGTGCCGGGCATGGGCTTTGTCTTCGCCGAAAAGACCGCGCTGGCTGCGGCCGCAGGCAACTCTCATTCCCTGGCGATGGACCTGTTCGACCAGCACCGCTACATGGCCCGCACCGGCCAGTGGCGCTTCACCCCGCCCACCCATGTGGTCGCCGCGCTGCACGAGGCGCTTGTGCAATACCACGAAGAAGGCGGCCTGCCCGCCCGTCATCAACGCTACGCCGATAACTGCCGCACGCTCCTGGACGGCATGGCCGCACTGCGTCTGCGCAGTTTCCTGCCGGCGGCGATCCAGGCGCCGATCATCGTCACCTTCCACGCCCCGCAACACCCGCGCTACCAGTTCACGGACTTCTACGAACGGGTCAAGGCCAAGGGTTTCATCCTCTATCCGGGCAAATTGACCCAGGTGGAGACCTTTCGCGTGGGCTGCATCGGCCATGTCGACGCGGCCGGCATGCGCGCGGCGGTCAAGGCCATCGCCGAGGTGCTGCAAGAAATGCACGTGCTGGACCTCTGATTGCCCTCATTACCCCACAGGATCTGAACCATGAACTATCAAAACCCCACCAGGCTCCAGGCCGTCATTCTCGACTGGGCCGGCACCGTAGTGGACTTCGGCTCGTTTGCGCCGACGCAGATTTTTGTCGAGGCCTTTGCCGAGTTCGGCGTACAGGTGTCCATTGAAGAGGCTCGCGGCCCGATGGGCATGGGCAAGTGGGACCATATCCGCACCCTCTGCGATCAGCCGCACGTCGCCGAACGTTATCGCAAGGCCTTCGGCCGCACGCCCACCGATGCAGACGTAAGCGCCATCTACCAACGCTTCATGCCGCTGCAGATCGAGAAAATCGCCGAACACTCGGCCCTGATCCCCGGCGCCCTCGACACCCTTGCCGGCGTGCGCGCACAGGGCATCAGAATCGGCTCCTGTTCCGGCTATCCCAAACAAGTGATGGACAAGGTCGTCGCCCTGGCCGCCAGCAACGGCTACGTGGCCGACCATGTGGTTGCCACCGACGAAGTGCCCAATGGCCGCCCATGGCCGGCCCAGGCGCTGGCCAACGTGATCGCGCTGGGCATTGACGATGTGGCGGCGTGCGTGAAAGTCGACGACACCGTACCGGGTATCCTCGAAGGCCGCCGCGCAGGCATGTGGACCGTGGCGCTGACCTGCTCCGGCAACGCCCTGGGCCTGACTTACGAGCAGTTCCGGGCGCTGGACAGCGCCACACTGGCCGGCGAGCGCCGGCGTATCGAAGCGATGTTCGAAGGCTCACGCCCGCACTACCTGATCGACACTATTACCGATATGCCGCAGGTCATCGCCGATATCAACGCACGCCTGGCTCGCGGGGAAATGCCGCAAAGCCACTGACGAAGGTCAATGCACCGGCATTCACTACGGGCCAAGCGCTTCAAACAGGCATACAGTTGAACCACTCCGTCAAAGAACGGAAGGTTGCCCTGATAAGTGAGGAACCCAACGATGCCGTGGAAAAATTCCGATACGCGCTACAGCACCATGTCGATTGCATTGCACTGGTTGATGGTGGTGCTCCTGGCGGTGGTCTACGCCTGCATTGAGTTACGCGGCCAGTTCCCCAAAGGCAGCGGTGCGCGCACGCTGATCGTCGAAATGCACTTTATGTTCGGCCTGACCGTGTTTGTGCTGGTGTGGCTGCGCCTGTTCGCCCGCAGCCTGGGCGTGGCGCCGAAGATCGTGCCGGCGCCGCCGAAATGGCAGCGCCTGTTGGCGACGCTGACCCACGTTGCGCTGTATGGGTTGATGATCGGCATGCCGATTGCCGGCTGGCTGATCGTCAGCGCCGAGGGGCATTCGGTGATGTTCTACGGGATGGAATTGCCGCCGCTGATCGCTGAGAACAAGGCATTGGCCAAGGAGATTGAAGGCTGGCATGTGCTGTTTGGCCAGATCGGTTACTGGCTGATCGGGCTGCATGCGCTGGCGGGGATCTTTCATCACTATGTGCTGCGCGATAACACAGCGCTGAGGATGATGCCGGGTGGGAGGGGGCTTGCTTCCGATCGCGTTAAGTCAGCCGGCACATCCATCGAGTGATACACCTTGATCGGGGCATGAGTATCTGCACCGCTTGGGTGCGACGCCGGACCTGTGACTAGGGAGCTTGCTCCCGTGACGGCCGGACAGCCAACACGTATCTACCTGAGGCTCCGAGGTCCAAATGTGGGAGGGGGCTTGCCCCCGATGGCGGCCTTGGGGCTGGCCGGGATGTTGGGTCGGACCGAGTACATATCCGTTTCTGCGGTCACGGCCACTTAGGGTTCCGCCCTGACGGCGGCTCACTTTTGAAAAGCGCAAAAGTAAGCAAAACGCTCT
>NZ_CVTN01000056.1:42452-81657 GCF_900004915.1 Pseudomonas sp. 31 R 17 | reverse complement strand
GTTACCCACGGATTCAAGCCTGCGTTCGGCCAGCGTGGTTTAACGGGGCGCCTGAGATCAAAAGCAAAAGCGCGGCGGCCTTGGAGCCGACCGGTGTTTTTTGTCGATCCCGGTCCAAATGTGGGAGGGGGCTTGCCCCCGATGCGGTGGGTCAGCCAGCTCTGTTGTCGCTGACCCACCGCCATCGGGGGCAAAGCCCTCCCACAAGATGTCTGCTCTAGGCATTGAAACCTCGGCGGCCTTGCAGGCCGCCGGTGTGGATGAAGATCAGGCGGGTACCGGGGGCGAAGCGTCCGGCCTCGATCTGTTGCTTCAACGCCAGCAGCGCCTTGCCGGTGTAGAGCGGCTCCAGCGGCACACCGCTGGCCTGTTCGGTGCGTTCGATAAAATCGAGCAGCAGCGGATCGACCTTGGCAAAGCCGCCTCGGCTGGCGTCGATCAGTTCGTAACCGTTGTGGACCATCGCGCCAACGTTCTGCGCGACACCGTGATCGTCCGGCACTGCCAAGGCGCCGTACACCATACGCCTGCCCGCCTCGGCCAGTGCCAAGCCGGCCAGGGTCGTCCCGGTACCGGCTGCCAGCCACCAGGCGTCGTAATCCGCCCAGCCGAGCCGGCTCAACTGCGCCTGCGCCTGCTCGACCAGCACCGCGCAGCCCAGCGCACCGGCCAGCCCGCCGCCGCCTTCGGGCACCGGATGAAGATGGGGATACTGTTCGCGCCAGGGCAACCAGAAGCCTGGCTCATGGCGTGCGCGATAGCCGCCGTAACCGAGCCAATGCAGGTGCATGCCGAACGCCTTGAGGTCGAGCACGGTGGGTGTGTCTTGAGGATGGCCGCGCAACAGGCCGACCGTGGGAAAGCCAAAGCGCTTGCCCGCCGCCGCCAGTGCGTGCAGATGGTTGGAGTAGGCCCCGCCGAGGCTTATGATCCCGGTAGCCCCTGCGTCGCGGGCCTGGTTCAGGTGTTCGGTGAGCTTGAACCACTTGTTGCCGCTGATCAGCCGGTCGATACGGTCCAGGCGCAGCATGGCCAACTCGACCCCGCTCAGCCAGTCGAGCTGCACAGGTTCAAGGGGCGCGTGAGGCAGCCAGTCAAAAGGGCCCATCGGGAAGTATCTGAATGAAAAGGAGCGGTAGTCTAACACCGCCCCTTTCGTCGACTTACAGCTCGGCCGCCAGGCGCGAACCCTGGTTGATGGCGCGCTTGGCGTCCAGCTCGGCCGCCACATCGGCACCGCCAATCAGGTGCACGTTCTGCCCGGCGGCGACCAGGCCGTCGTGCAGTTCGCGCAGCGGGTCCTGGCCGGCGCAGATGACGATATTGTCCACCGCCAGCACCTGCGGCTCGCCCTCGGCGCCGATGCGGATATGCAGGCCTTCATCATCGATCTTCAGGTATTCGACGCTGTTAAGCATCTGCACCTGTTTGTTTTTCAGCCCGGTACGGTGGATCCAGCCGGTGGTCTTGCCCAGGCCGTCGCCGACCTTGGAAGTCTTGCGTTGCAGCAGGAACACGTCACGCGCCGGTGCATGGCGCTCGGGCTTGATCCCGGCCACGCCACCACGGGCCTCAAGTTGAGTGTCGATGCCCCACTCTTTCCAGAACGCTTCGCGATCCAGGCTGGTGGACACGCCCTGGTGCACCAGGAATTCCGACACGTCGAAACCGATACCGCCCGCGCCAATCACCGCCACGCGCTTGCCAACCGGCTTGCGCTCCAGGATCACGTCCAGGTAATTGAGCACCTTGGCGTTCTCCACACCCGCAATCGCCGGCGTACGCGGTGCGATACCGGTGGCCAGGATCACCTCGTCATAACCGCCCGCCACCAGTTGCGCCACATCGACACGGGTGTTGAGGCACAGCTCGACGTGAGTGGTCTGCAATTTGCGCTTGAAGTAGCGCAGGGTCTCGAAAAATTCTTCCTTGCCCGGTATGCGCTTGGCGATGTTGAACTGGCCGCCGATTTCGCTGGCCGAATCGAACAAGGTCACCTGGTGCCCGCGCTCGGCAGCCACGGTAGCAGCAGCCAGCCCGGCAGGGCCGGCACCGACGACCGCAATTTTCTTGATCTGCTGCACGGGCAGGTAATTGAGCTCGGTTTCATAGCACGCACGCGGGTTGACCAGGCAGGTGGTCAGCTTGCCGCCGAAGGTGTGGTCCAGGCACGCCTGATTGCAGCCGATGCAGGTGTTGATCTCGTCGGCGCGCCCCGCCGCGGCCTTGTTGACGAACTCCGGGTCGGCGAGAAACGGCCGCGCCATCGAGACCATGTCGGCATCGCCCTCGGCGAGAATCTGCTCGGCGACTTCCGGCGTGTTGATGCGGTTGGTAGTGATCAGCGGGATCGTCACCGCGCCACGCAACTTGGCGGTGACCTTGCTGAACGCGGCGCGCGGCACTTTGGTGGCAATGGTCGGGATACGCGCTTCGTGCCAGCCGATACCGGTGTTGATAATGGTGGCGCCGGCCTGCTCGATGGCCTTGGCCAACTGCACGACTTCCTCCCAGACGCTGCCGCCCTCGACCAGATCGAGCATCGACAGGCGGAAAATAATAATGAAATTCGGCCCGACCGCTTCACGCACCCGGCGCACGATTTCCACGGCCAGGCGCATACGGTTTTCAAAGCTGCCGCCCCAACGGTCGGTGCGATGGTTGGTGTGGGCGGCCAGGAACTGGTTGATGAAGTAACCTTCGGACCCCATGATTTCCACGCCGTCGTACTCGGCAACCTGGGCCAGCCGCGAGCAGGTGACAAAATCCTGGATCTGCTTCTCGATGCCCTCCTCGTCCAGCTCCCGGGGCTTGAACGGGTTGATCGGTGCCTGGATCGCACTCGGCGCCACCTGCTTGGGGCTGTAGGCATAACGCCCGGCGTGCAGGATTTGCATGCAGATCTTGCCACCGGCGTCGTGTACGGCGCGGGTGACGATCCGGTGCTTTTGCGCCTCTTCGTCGGTGGTCAGCTTGGCCGCGCCGGCATACACGCCGCCTTCATCGTTCGGGCCGATGCCGCCGGTGACCATCAGGCCGACGCCGCCCCGGGCGCGCTCGGCGAAATACGCCGCCATGCGCTCGAAACCGCCAGGCTTTTCTTCCAGGCCCGTGTGCATCGAGCCCATCAGGGTACGGTTGCGCAGGGTGGTAAAACCCAGGTCCAACGGGGCCAGCAGGTGCGGGTAGGCAGCAGCGGTCATGGTACAGCTCCACAACGGATCATCACGGGACGTGGAGGGCTCAGCTGGCACTCCATCGGTTTATGTCCCACAGACTAAGAGGCGATCACCTACCGCTCAATGACTGAAACTGACAACTTATTGATCCAAATGCACAGCCACCCTTGGCAAGCCGGGCCAGGAGCCCTACCCTAGTCGCGAACCCTGCCCCCGGTCTGTTGTCTGTTGCCCCATGCGCAAATTACTCATATTCACCGTCACCATGGCCCTGGTTGCCGCCCTCGCCGCGTATCTGGTCTGGACCCAGGAGCGCCCTGTGGCGCATTACCTGTCGGACCTGCGCATCACCCTCGCGGTCAATGAAGGCCAGCCGGCCGAGCGTGGCAACCTGCTGGGCATCCAGCCGGAGCTGTTCCCCGCCGATTACCAGAGCCTGGAGCGCCTGCACCTGAAGCTCTCGGCCTACCTGCAAAAGGCCCGCGAACAGGGCTTGATCAACGACAAGACCGTCGTCGTGCTGCCGGAACATGTCGGCACCTGGCTGATGCTCGCCGGCGAGAAAAACGAGCTGTACCAGGCCACCCACCTCAAGGACGCGATGAACTGGCTGTCGATCAGCAATCCGTTGCAGTTCCTGCGCGCCTGGATCAGCGCCACCGGCGACAACCGCATGGATGATGCGTACTTGCGCATGAAAGCCGCCGGCATGGCACGCGATTACCAAGTGCTGTTTGGCGGCCTGGCCAAGGAATTCGGCGTGACCCTGGTGGCCGGTTCCATCGCCCTGCCCAACCCCAGTGTGAGCCTGGGGCAACTGCAGGTCGGCCATGGTGCGCTGTACAACGTCAGCGTGGTCTTTGCCGCCGATGGGTTGCCCCTGGGCCAGCCGCAGCGCCAGCTGTATCCGATCTACGACGAGCGCGGCTTTATCGAACCCGGCGATGAAAACATCGTCAGCGTGGTCGACACCCCGGCCGGGCGCCTGGGCGTGCTGATCGGCAGCGACAGCTGGTACCCGGACAACTACCGCAAGCTCAACGAACAAGGCGCCCAGTTGATTGCCGTGCCGGCCTATGTGACCGGGCGTGACACCTGGGACCGCCCGTGGCGCGGCTTCAAGAGCGTGTCGACCCCTTCGGAAGTCAGCCTCAAGCCCGAGGAAACCAGCGAGGGCGAAGCCTGGCGCCGCCTGACCCTGATCAGCCAACCACCAATCAGCCAGGCCACAGCGGGCATGAGCGTGTTTTTGCGTGGCCAGTTCTGGGACCTGGGCAGCGCCGGGCAGAGCTTCCTGAGCCGCAACGGGCAACTGTTCGCCGACGGCGAAGCCCGTGGCGCGCGCCTGCTCAATATCTGGCTGTAACCGCGTGAAGCCGGTGCGCCTGGGGGATCTGTCGGTGGGCTTCGTGCACACCCTGGCCGATGCCGTGCACAGCCACGGCCTGGACCCGCACCCCCTGTTGCTGCAATACGGCCTGGACCCCGCACGCCTGGCCGAAGCGGGCGCGCGCCTGTCGATCCCGCGCTATATGCGCCTGGGGCATGCGGCCATTCAACTGACCGGCGATCCGGGCCTGGGCCTGCGCATGGGTCAGCTCAGTCGCCTGAGCCAGGCCGGGCTCGCCGGTGTCACCGCCGCCCAGGCACCGACGGTACGCGAAGCCGCGCGCACGCTGACGCGCTTCGAACCACTGTATGGCTCCAACTACCGTGGGCAATCGAGCTTTCATGAAGACGCCGAAGGCGCCTGGCTGCGGTTCTATTCCATCAGTCCCTACAACGCCTATAACCGCTTCGTGGTGGACTCGATCATCGCCGGCTGGCTGCATCAACTGTCGAGCCTGGCGCAAGAGCCGGTGCAGGCTCAACGCATCGAAATCGAATTCCAGGCCCCCGAATACAGCCATCTGTATGCCGTGCTGGGGGACACGCCGGTGCAGTTCGGCGCCGACCGCAATCAACTGCGCCTGACCCAGGCCACCCTGGCCCTGCGCAACCCGCAGCACTGCCCGAGCACGTGGCACCTGTTGTTACAGCTGTGTGAAAGGGAACTGGAGCAACTGACCCGCACCCGCAGCCTGCGCGAGCGCATTACTCGTCTGCTGGGGCCGATGCTCAATGGTGGCCGGGAACCCGACCTGGAAGAAGTGGCGGCACGCTTGAAGCTGCCTACCTGGACCCTGCGCCGCAAACTGGCCGACGAAGGCACGCAATTTCGCGCGATTCTCAACGATACTCGCCGCGATCTGGCCATGACCTACATTCGCGACACGGAACTGGCCTTTGGCGAGATCGCCTACTTGCTCGGGTTTGCCTCGGCCCAGGCCTTCCAACGCGCCTTCAGGCGCTGGAACAACCAGACCCCAGGGGAATTTCGCCGCAGTCAGCGGCACTCCGCCTGAAGTCGGCCCTACAGCTCGGTGGCATCGTCGACCGGGTCCAGCGGGTCGAGTTCGAATGCCTGGTACTCCAGCAGTTCTTCCTGGTAATCGTCCATGGTGGACTCCCTGTTGAGTTAAAAATGCCAGCGCAATTAATGACCTTCACGACCAGACTAAAGTGCCGTCATGACGAAAAAATGTCTGCGCCTTGATGTTCCCGCACGTGAAGATTAAACGCGGCGGCGGCGGACTGATTTAGTCGGAAGATCGAGGCACTATTGCAATCATTGCAATTGCAATCATAAGGCCAATTCCATTAGGGTAGGCACCTCTGTCGCCAGGAGCCACACCCATGCCCGCCCCTACCGCACTCGCTGCGCAGCTGTGCATCGACGCACTGGACACCTGCGCCTGCTCGCGCAGCTCACCGCTGTACACGGTCTTGAGCATGGCCGGCGCGCTGGAATCCAGTCGCCAGGCCTGGGTGATTCGCGGCCAGTCGCGCAGTCGGCGCCCGGGTAACTGGCCCACCTGGTTTGCGCGCAATACCGGGGAAAAACCGCTGCTCTACCTGCACAGCGCCACCTCGTCTGCGCAGCTGTGCGCACTGTCACACCGGACCGACCAGCGCGGCATTTTGTGCAATGACAGCGAAACCCAGCCATCCCCATGGCCGAAGGGTGCGCAACCGTCGCTGCCGTTGTGGCTGGCCAGCCATCCACGCTGTACGCCCTATGACCCGGCCTCGGGCGAAGAGGCCCAGGCCATCGTGCTGAACGGGTTGCATACGCTGTACGTGGATGGCCAGCCGGGCTTTTATTACCTGGCGCTGCATGATCAGCCCAGCACCCTCGCGCCGCAGACACTGGACCGCGAAGGTGCGATCAAGGGCATGTATCCCGTGCGGCAAACTGCCGACGTGGCGAACGTGCGCTTGCTGGGTGCCGGTCGAGCCCTGGAAGAGGTCATGCACGCCGCGCAATTGCTTGAGCAGCAATGGGGCATCACGGCGCATGTATGGAGTTGCCCCAGTTACACCCGACTGGCCCGCGAGGCGGCGGCCGCCGAGCGCTGGAACCGCCTGCATCCCTGCGCGCCCAGGCGCAGCAGCCATCTGCGCGACTGCCTGGCGGGGAGCCGGACACCGGTGCTTGCCGTCACTGGCTACCCACAGGTGGTGGTCGACCAGTTGGCCGCGCACGTGAACACGCGCTTCGTGGCGCTGGGCGCAGGCTCGGTACAGGCAGCCGCGCCGAACCGCTACTGGATTGCAGTGCTGGCATTAAAAGCGTTGGCCGATGAAGGGCACATCGAGACACACAAGGTGGAACACGCCCTGCAACGGTATGACCTGAAATGACCTGGCCGCGGTTCACCGCATTTACGTTTTGCGCCGGCTACGGGTCTGCACGCCCGCCTCCATCGCCAACCCCGCCGTACGCTGCAGTGCATCGGCAAAGGCCTGACGATGCTCAGGCTCGATTTGCGACAAAAACAGCTCATCCACGGTGCTTTCGTAGATTTTCCACATTTTCTTGCGCAGCGTACGACCCGCCTCGGTAATCGAGGCAAACGCTGCGCGGCCATCGCCATCGGAACGTGAACGCACCACCAGGCCGTCCTTTTCCAGGCGGTCGACCAAACGCGTGAGGTTGTAACGCTCAATGGCCAGCACATCGGCCAATTCATGCATACGGCGGGTGCCTTCAGGACCGCTTTCCAAGCCCCACAGCGCGTCGTACCAGGCATACGGCGGCAGCTGCGCCTCGGTCAGCCGGCGCTCGATCTCACGGATGACCGTCCTGTGGGCCCTGACAAAACGGAACCATACATCCGGCTCTTTCGACGACATGCAACACCATCCGGGGAATTTCAAGAAGGTTGCAATAGTAGCTCATCCCGGGCTAAATTCCGCCATGTCGTTGCAATTGCAACTATCTCGCAGCGCGCCCAAAAAGCGTTCGCCGCCCGGAATCCGCTTACCCTGGAGCCTCATATGAATCCGAATAACGCCGCATCCCTGGACCACGATCCGCAGGAAACCCGTGAGTGGCTCGACTCCATCGAATCGGTGCTGTCGGCCGAAGGCCGCCCTCGCGCCCATTACCTGATCGACCAGTTGCTGGATTTCGACGTGGCGCGCCATGGCGACTTTTACGGGCGGGTGACCACCCCTTACGTCAACACCATCGCTGCCGACCGCCAACTGCCCTACCCCGGCGACCTGGACATTGAACGGCGGACCAATGCGTTTATCCGCTGGAATGCCATGGCGATGGTCTTGCGTGCCGGCAAACACTCGGGCGTGGGTGGGCATATCGCGACCTATGCGTCAGCCGCAGTGCTGTACGACGTAGGCTTCGACCATTTCTTTCGCGGCCGAACCGACACCTTCGACGGCGACCTCGTGTACATCCAGGGCCATTCCTCCCCCGGCATCTACGGCCGCGCCTATCTGGAAGGCCGCCTCAACGAAGCCCAACTGGATAACTTTCGCCGCGAAGCCAGTGGCGAGGGCCTGTCTTCCTACCCTCACCCACGGCTGATGCCGGACTTCTGGCAATTCCCTACGGTGTCCATGGGCCTGGGGCCGATCACGGCCGCTTATCAGGCGCGCTTCATGCGTTACCTGGAGTTTCGCGACCTCAAGCAACACCAGGGTCGCAAGGTATGGGCGTTCCTCGGTGACGGCGAGATGGACCAGCCGGAATCCCTGGCCGCCATTTCCCTGGCCGGTCGCGAAAAACTCGACAACCTGATCTTCGTCGTCAACTGCAACCTGCAGCGCCTGGACGGCCCGGTGCGCGGTAACGCCAAGGTGATCCAGGAGTTCGAGAGTGTGTACCGTGCCGCCGGCTGGAATGTGATCAAGGTGATCTGGGGCGGTGGCTGGGACGCGCTGCTGGACAAAGACCACAGCGGCCTGCTGCGCCAGCGCATGATGGAATGCGTGGACGGCGATTACCAGAATTACAAATCCCAGAATGGCGCCTATGTGCGCGAGCATTTCTTCGGCAAATACCCGGAATTGCTGGCACTGGTTGCGGACATGTCCGACGACGATATCTGGAAACTCTCACGGGGCGGCCATGACCCGCTCAAGGTCTACAACGCCTACGCCGCCGCAGTGCGCCACAAGGGCCAGCCCACGGTGATCCTGGCCAAGACCGTCAAGGGCTTCGGCATGGGCGAAGCCGGCGAAGGCCAGAACATCAACCATCAATTGAAGAAAATGGGTGCCGACGCGGTAAAAGCCTTCCGCGACCGCTTCGGGCTGGAAGTGGCCGATGACCTGCTCGACGAAATTCCTTACCTCAAGCCGCCGGCCGACAGCACGGAAGCCCGCTATTTCAATGCCCGGCGCCAGGCGCTGGGCGGGTATGTGCCGGCCCGGCACACTGACGTCGCCCCGTTGACTGTCCCACCCCTGTCCGCATTCGCCACTCAACTCAAGGACACCGGCGAGCGCGCCATTTCCACCACCATGGCGTTTGTACGCATCCTTGGCACGCTGCTCAAGGACCCGCATCTGGGCAAGCTGATCGTCCCCATCGTGCCGGATGAGTCGCGCACCTTCGGCATGGAAAGCCTGTTCCGGCAGATCGGCATCCATTCCGCCGTGGGCCAGCTTTACACCCCGCAGGACGCCGGGCAACTGAGCTACTACAAAGAGAGCAAGGACGGACAGATCATGCAGGAAGGCCTGAATGAATCGGGTGCCATTTCCTCATGGATCGCGGCGAGCACGTCCTACAGCAACCATGGCCTGATGACCGTCCCGTTCTACATTTTCTATTCGATGTTCGGCTTCCAGCGCGTCGGCGACCTGGCCTGGGCGGCGGGCGACGCGCGCGCCCGCGGCTTCCTGCTGGGTGCCACGGCCGGGCGCACCACCTTGATGGGTGAAGGGTTGCAGCATGACGACGGGCACAGCCATATCCTGGCCTCGGTAGTGCCGTGCTGCGTGGCCTACGACCCGACCTTTGCCTACGAGCTGGCGGTGATTATTCGCGAGGGCATGCGGCGCATGTACGTCGAACAGCAAGACATTTACTACTACATCACCCTGCTCAACGAAAACTACCCGCACCCGGCAATGCCTGAAGGCGTAGAGGACGGGATTCTCAAAGGGATGTATCCGCTGAGCACACACGCGGAGGCTCGGGTGCAACTGATGGGAAGTGGTTCGATCCTGCGCGAAGTCATCGCCGCAGCGTCGCTGCTCCGGGAAGATTTCGCTGTAGAGAGCGATGCGTGGAGCGTCACCAGCCTGACCGAGTTGCGCCGTAACGGGCACGCCGTAGAGCGCTGGAACCTGCTGCATCCGCAAAGTGAGCCGCGTCTGAGTTACGTGGAGGAGTGCCTTGTCGGAAAAGCCGGCCCGGTGGTGGTGGCGACGGACTACATGAAATTATTCGCCGATCAGATTCGCCCCTTCGTACACGGCCGCCGCTTTGTGGCGCTGGGAACCGATGGGTTCGGGCAGTCGGACACCCGGGAAGCGTTGCGCGAGTTCTTTGAAGTGGACCGCCACTTCATCGTGCTGGCGGCGCTGAAGGCACTGGCGGATGACGGTGTGATCGGTCGTGACAACATCACAGAGGCGATCAACCGCTACGGGATCAATGTCGACAAGACAGACCCCGTAACCGTCTGAGTCACTGCGTTGGCGTTGGCAGGGCGGGAATCGCCTCTGTCGGCGCCGGCAGGCTGGGGTTGGTCGGCGCGGGCGCGGACTCGATTGCCGGGGTCTGAGGTGTAGTCTGCGGTGCCGGCTCTACGCTCGGCGCAATGGGTGCGGCCTCCGGTGGCGGTGCCAGTGGCTGCGCGGCGGCAGGGATTGCGGGCATCTGCTGAGGTGTTTCAATCTTCTCGGCGGCCGGCGCGGCTTTCGGTTCAGGCATGCCAAGCTCATCCTTGGGCTTCTCGGGTATATGCGCAGCCTGCTTCACTTCCTGGGGCAGGAACACATCCACCAAGGCAAAGTAACGCTCATAGAACTTGGGCGCCGAGACGGTCTCGCTCGCCACCTTGACCATCGAGTCATCCGTGGAGCCGATCGGCATCGACACAGAACCCAGCACCCCAACCCCGAGACTTGCGGAGTTGTTGACCTTCTTCAGCGCATAGCGGTCCTGCAGGGCGTTGGCAAACATGGTCGAATGGTTGCTGCCTTTGCCATCGGCGGCACACACCACGTTGAAGCTGATCTGCAGGTGGGTCTCGCCGGTCTGCTGGAAACTCTTGTTACCGGCCACCAGCTTCGGATCGCTGCTGGTGATGATATAGCCCTGGCTCAGCAGGGCACGGCGCGCCGCTTCACAGGCCGCCACATCGCTCACCGGGTAATCGCGGGAAAACGTACCGGAGTCGTCGAAATTCTCATGTTCGTAAATAGCGGTCTTGGGTGACGAGCAACCCGCCGCGCCCGCCAGCACCAGCGCCAACCCGAGGTTTCGCAAGTGAAATGATGTCAACATCGAAAATCCTGAGAAAAACAGTCCGGGCGGTATTGTGCAACAGAACGAGGGGTGGGCGCGCGCATTCCTGTCGGTAAAACGTCACAGGCTTTAATGCGCGCAAAAAAAGACCCCGGCCTTCTCAGGACGGGGTCTTTTATTCAAGCCGACATCAGAACTTCTTGATGTCTGCCTGGGTTTCCAGCTGCTTGCGATATGCCGCGAAGTCCTGCTGGCCGATACGGGACGCGAGGAAGCGGCGGTATTGCGCTTTTTCTTCGTCCGTAGGGGCTGCCGCTTCGTTGACGCCGTTCAAGCGCACGATCATCAGGCTGCCGTCACGCAGAGTGACGGTGGTGAAGGTCGGCTTGTCCTTGGCCGCTGGCTTGGGCATGCGGAACAGCGCTTGCAGCACAGCAGGGTCGACGCCTTCCTGGCCACGGGTCGCCGCTTCAGTCACCTTCCAGGCCTGGCCGTCAATCGGCTGGTCCAGTGCGGTCTTGCCCTCACGCAGGCTGGCGATCAACTCATCGGCATGGGTTTTGGCGGCAGCGCTCGCGCGCTCCTTGGTCATCTGCGTGCGGATCGCCGCCTCGACCTTTTCCAGCGGCAGCTGGGCAGGCTTGAGGTGTTCCTTGGCGCGCAGCACGATGATGGTTTCCGGATCCAGCTCAATGGCGCTGCTGTTGGCCCCCTCATCCAGCACTTCCGGACTGAACGCAGCGGTGACCACGGCACGGTTGGCCGCAACGCCTTCGCCACCTTCACGGCCGAACGGCGCCGAGGTGTGCACGGTCAATTTCAGGTCGGACGCCGGCTGGGCCAGGTCGGACGCTTCGAATGCCGCATCTTCCAATTGCTTGGTCGCCTCGACGAACCGCTGTTCAACCTGCTGGGTCTTGAGCTCGCGGGTCAGCTTGTCTTTCAGGCTGGCGAACGTCGGCACTTGCGGTGCTTCAACGCCCAACAGCTTGATCAAGTGCCAACCGAAGGCGCTGCGCACCGGCGCGGACACTTGGTCTTGCTTGAGGCCATACAGCGCCGTTTCGAAGTCCGGATCGTACACGCCGGGACCGGCAAAGCCGAGATCACCGCCATTGTTGGCCGAACCCGGATCCTGGGAGAACTCCTTGGCCAGGGCGTCAAACTGTTCGCCCTTGGCCAGGCGCGCCTGGATCTCTTCGATCCTGGCCTTGGCTTGCGCCTCGGTGACCTTGTCGTTGACCTCGATCAGAATGTGCGCGGCACGACGCTGTTCTGCGAGGTTGGCGGTTTCTTTCTCGTAGGCGGCCTGCAGTTCATCGTCCTTGACGGTGACCTGGTCGAAGAAGGACGACTTCTTCAGCTCCAGGTAGTCGATGACGACCTGATCTGGAGTCATGAACTCCTTGGCATGCTGGTCGTAGTACGCCTTGACTTCGGCGTCGGTGAGTTTCACCGCTGCCGGGTCAGCCTTGATGTTGACGGTGGCGAAATCGCGGGTCTGTTTTTCCAGACGGGCGAATGCCAGCACCTCGGCATCGGTCACGAAACCACTGCCGGCGATGCCTGCACGAACCTGGCCGATCAGCATTTCCTGGGTCATCATCTGACGGAATTGCAGGCGGCTGTAGCCCAGTTGACGAATTACCTGGTCAAAGCGCTCGGCGTTGAACTGGCCATCCACCTGGAACTCCGGCGTCTGCAGGATCACCTGGTCCAAGGCCGCTTCCGAGAAGCCGAACTTGGAATCCGCCGCGCCTTGCAGCAGCAGCTTGCGATCGATCAGGCCCTTGAGGGCCGCATCGCGCAACAGTTTTTCGTCCAACAGGGAAGCATCGAAATCCTTGCCCAGTTGTTGCATCAGCTGGCGCCGTTGCATATCAACGGCCTGGCTCAATTCGGTCTGGGTGATTTCCTCACCGTTGACCTTGGCCACGTCCTGCTTGTTATTACCCGAAGCCTGGAAAATAGCCTCGATACCGGTGAACGCCATCAATGCGACGATGATCCCGATAATGGTCTTGGCAATCCAGCCTTGTGAATTGTCCCTGATATTTTGCAGCATGCGTCCCCCAGAAACGGTTGAACATCAAAAATAGGCAACCGTGGAGCGTGGGTAGAATCCGGATAGAAGAAAGGCGCATCCGAGGATGCGCCTTCTCGTAACTGGCGGAGCGGACGGGGGTTTCAACTCTGACCCCCGGCGTGGCGACCCGATGGATACTCGGGCCGGCTACCGCTCCGCTGCCAGGCCAGACCAGCGTCCGACCCGGGTAAGCAAAGGCTTGATCGAAGCTTAGTTAACGGCTTCTTTCAGGGCTTTACCGGCTTTGAAACCTGGTTTCTTGGCAGCAGCGATTTGCAGTGCTTTGCCGGTCTGTGGGTTACGGCCAGTGCGAGCTGGACGGTCAGTCACAGAGAAAGTACCGAAGCCTACCAGTACCACGGAGTCGCCGGCCTTCAGAGCGCCAGTGACGGATTCGATTACTGCGTCCAGCGCACGGCCGGCAGCAGCTTTCGGGATATCAGCGGATGCAGCGATAGCATCAATCAGTTCCGACTTGTTCACTCTAAGTCCCCTTATATATCTATGAGTATGATTCTAAGTTTTTTGGTAAAAAGCAAAAACCAGTGCTGGATGGCCAACAGACACTTAAGAGCCGCTTTATAACAAGGGCTCTAAAAAGCTGTCAAGGAAGCCCCCCAGGCTCCAACACTTTAATGCGTGCTAATTCTTTCCTTGGAATCCGACTCGCGTTTTTCGTCCTTCGCGACAATCTCCGGAGCCACATCCGGCAAGGGCTCCGGCGCGTATTGCAGCGCAATTTGCAGGACTTCGTCAATCCATTTAACCGGTTTGATCTGAAGATCCTGTTTAATATTGTCTGGAATTTCCTTCAGGTCGCGGACATTCTCTTCGGGAATGATCACGGTCTTGATTCCACCCCGGTGCGCGGCGAGCAATTTCTCTTTCAGTCCACCGATGGCCAATACCTGGCCACGCAGGGTGATCTCGCCGGTCATCGCCACATCGGCACGCACCGGAATGCCGGTCAATGCCGATACCAGAGCCGTGCACATGCCTACACCCGCGCTGGGACCGTCCTTCGGGGTTGCCCCTTCCGGCATATGGATATGGGTGTCGTGCTTCTCGTGGAAGTCCAGGGGGATACCCAGGCTCCTGGCGCGACTGCGCACCACGGTCTGCGCGGCGGTGATTGATTCGACCATCACATCGCCCAGGGAGCCGGTCTTGATCAACTGCCCCTTGCCCGGGATGACGGCCGCTTCAATGGTCAGCAACTCGCCGCCCACCTGGGTCCACGCCAGGCCAGTCACCTGCCCTACCTGATCCTGCTGCTCGGCCAGGCCGTAGCGGAATTTACGCACACCGAGGAAATGTTCCAGCGCGTCGGCCGTCACTTTCACCGAGAAGCGTTTTTCCAGTGCATGTTCCTTGACCGCCTTGCGGCAGATTTTCGCAATCTGGCGCTCGAGGCCCCGTACACCGGCCTCGCGGGTGTAATAGCGCACGATGTCACGGATGGCTTCGACGTCAAACTCGATCTCGCCTTTCTTCAGGCCGTTGGCCGAGGTCTGCTTGGGCGCGAGGTATTTGACGGCGATGTTGATCTTTTCGTCTTCGGTGTAACCCGGCAGGCGAATCACTTCCATCCGGTCCAGCAACGCCGGCGGAATGTTCATGGAGTTGGAGGTGCACAGGAACATTACGTCGGACAGGTCGTAATCGACTTCCAGGTAATGGTCGTTGAAGTTGTGGTTCTGCTCGGGATCGAGCACCTCAAGCAGCGCCGACGCAGGATCGCCGCGCATATCGCTGCCCATTTTGTCGATTTCATCGAGCAGGAACAGCGGGTTGCGCACGCCCACTTTGGTCATCTTTTGAATCAATCTTCCTGGCATCGAACCGATATACGTCCGGCGATGGCCGCGGATTTCCGCTTCGTCACGCACGCCGCCAAGGGCCATGCGCACAAATTTGCGGTTGGTCGCGCTGGCGATGGACTCCGCCAGAGAGGTTTTACCCACCCCGGGAGGCCCGACCAGGCATAACACCGGACCCCGAATTTTCTTCACGCGCTTTTGCACGGCGAGGTATTCGAGGATCCGCTCCTTGACCTCCTCAAGACCATAATGGTCGGCATCGAGGATCTCTTCGGCGCGGGTCAGGTCCAGGCGTACCTTGGTCTGGGCCTTCCACGGCACTTGCACGAGCCAATCGATGTAGGAGCGCACCACGGTGGCTTCAGCCGACATCGGCGACATTTGCTTGAGCTTGTTCAGCTCGGCCGTCGCCTTGGTCAGCGCGTCCTTCGGCAGGCCGGCGGCATCGATACGCTTTTTCAGCTCTTCGATCTCGTTGTGGCCTTCCTCGCCGTCGCCGAGCTCTTTTTGAATGGCCTTCATCTGCTCATTCAAGTAGTACTCGCGCTGACTGCGCTCCATTTGTTTCTTCACGCGGCCACGAATGCGCTTCTCGACCTGCAGCAGGTCGATTTCACCATCGAGCAGTGCCAGCACGTGCTCGACACGGGCCGACAGGTCGATGATCTCGAGGATGTCCTGCTTCTGCTCGATTTTCAGCGCCATGTGCGCCGCCATGGTGTCGACCAGGCGACTCGGCTCATCGATGCTGTTCAGGGACGAAAGGACTTCCGCCGGGACCTTCTTGCCCAGCTGCACATACTGTTCAAACTGCGAAAGCAGGCTGCGCACGAATACTTCGGACTCACGCTCAGGGGCTTCGACTTCGTCGATCAGCGCCACTTCGGCGCGCAGGTGGCCGTCGACCTCCATGAAACGCTCGACCGCACCGCGCTGCTCGCCTTCCACCAGCACCTTGACGGTACCGTCGGGCAGCTTGAGCAATTGCAGGACAGTTGCAACGGTACCGACGCGATACAGGGCGTCTTCGCCCGGATCATCATCGGCAGGATTCTTCTGGGCCAGCAGCAGGATCTGCTTGTCGCCCGTCATCGCGGCCTCGAGGGCTTCGATAGACTTCTCGCGCCCCACGAACAGCGGGATAACCATGTGCGGATAGACGACGACATCACGCAACGGCAGGAGAGGCAATTCGATGGTTGTCTTCATGATTTCGCCTCTATGACAGTTGAAAAATAAGCTTGAAACCAAGATGGGGGTTGCATGCAAAAAAAACAAGCTCAATGCCAGCACTTAAACGCATGAATAAACGCGATTTAATCAACCGTCACGCAAAAACACCCCAAAAAAACAAGGGGCCCCAAAAAGGCCCCTTGCTTGTACCGCCACTGCAAAGACGCTTATGCGTCAGGTGCAGCCTTGGCAGCCGGCTCACTGTTTTCATAGATATACAGTGGCTTGGACTTGCCTTCGATAACGCTTTCGTCGATCACCACTTTACTCACCTCGGACTGCGAGGGGATTTCGTACATGGTGTCGAGCAACACGCCTTCGAGGATCGAGCGCAGACCACGTGCACCGGTCTTGCGCTCCAGTGCGCGCTTGGCCACTGATTTGAGCGCGTCGGTACGGAACTCGAGGTCCACACCTTCCATCTCGAACAGCTTGGCGTACTGCTTGGTCAGGGCGTTTTTCGGCTCGGTGAGGATCTGAATCAACGCCGCCTCATCCAGCTCGTCCAGCGTCGCCAGGACCGGCAGACGGCCGACGAATTCCGGGATCAGACCGAACTTGACCAGATCGTCAGGTTCGACTTCACGCAGGGACTCGCCCACCTTCTTGCCTTCTTCCTTGCTACGCACTTCCGCGCCGAAACCGATACCGCCACGGGTGGAGCGCTGCTGGATGACCTTTTCCAACCCGGAAAACGCACCGCCACAGATAAACAGGATGTTACGCGTATCGACCTGCAGGAATTCCTGCTGCGGATGCTTGCGGCCGCCCTGGGGCGGTACCGAAGCGACCGTGCCTTCGATCAGCTTCAACAGAGCCTGCTGTACGCCTTCACCGGAAACATCACGGGTGATCGACGGATTGTCCGACTTGCGCGAAATCTTGTCGATTTCGTCGATGTAGACAATACCCATCTGGGCCTTCTCTACGTCGTAGTCGCACTTCTGCAGCAGTTTCTGAATGATGTTCTCGACATCTTCGCCCACGTAGCCCGCCTCGGTGAGGGTGGTGGCGTCGGCGATGGTGAACGGAACGTTCAGCAGGCGAGCGAGGGTTTCCGCAAGCAGGGTCTTACCCGAGCCTGTGGGGCCGATCAGCAGGATATTACTCTTGCCGAGTTCGACTTCGTCGCCTTTCTTGTCACGCTGGTTCAGGCGCTTGTAGTGGTTGTACACCGCTACGGCCAGAACCTTTTTTGCACGCTCCTGACCAATCACATACTGGTCAAGGATGCCGCTGATTTCTTTAGGCGATGGGAGTTTGTGCGCACTGCTCTCGGCCTGGGCTTCCTGCACCTCCTCGCGGATGATGTCATTGCACAGGTCGACGCATTCGTCGCAGATAAACACCGAGGGGCCGGCAATCAATTTGCGTACTTCATGCTGGCTTTTGCCACAGAAGGAGCAATAAAGCAGCTTGCCGTTGTCCTCGCCGTTGCGGGTGTCAGTCATTCGTTCGATCCAAATCCGATAGGCTTGCAACACAAGATGAAGGCTTATGCGGGCTTTTTCAAGCCCGCCAGTGGTCGGGCATGCCGACCAGCCCTATTTTGAGCGGCTTATATTAAGCGGGGCGCTTTTCGATCACTGCGTCGATCAACCCGTATTCACGGGCGGCTTCAGCGCTCATGAAATTATCACGGTTGGTATCACGCTCGATTTCTTCAAGTGTGTGCCCGCTGTGCTTGGCCATCAGCGTATTGAGGCGCTCACGAATGAAGAGGATTTCCTTGGCATGGATTTCGATGTCCGATGCCTGGCCCTGGAAACCGCCCAGTGGCTGGTGAATCATCACGCGTGAGTTCGGCAGGCAGTAACGCTTGCCCTCGGCACCGGCGGTCAGCAGGAATGCACCCATGCTGCAGGCCTGGCCAATGCAGGTAGTCGACACGTTTGGCTTGATGAACTGCATGGTGTCGTAGATCGACATGCCCGCTGTCACCGAACCGCCCGGCGAGTTGATGTAGAGATGGATGTCCTTGTCCGGGTTTTCCGCTTCAAGGAACAGCAGCTGCGCACAGATCAGGTTCGCCATGTAGTCCTCTACCGGGCCAACCAGAAAGATCACTCGCTCCTTGAGCAGGCGCGAGTAGATGTCGTAGGCGCGTTCGCCACGAGCGGACTGCTCGACAACCATCGGGACCAGGCCGCCTGCGGCCTGGATATCAGAGTTCTGCTGAATATAGGAATTACGGAACATGCTCTGCAGTTACTCCCAAATAGTCATGTCTTGAAAACGCATAAGCCAGCGCGAGGCTGGCTTATGGTTGAATTTCCAACGAGTTGGACAATCAGTCGGCTTGTGCTGCTTCTGCCGGTTTGACTGCTTCTTCGTAAGAGACCGCTTTATCGGTCACCTTAGCCTTCTGCAGAACAGTATCCACAACTTGTTCTTCCAGCACAACCGAACGTACTTCGTTCAGTTGCTGGTCGTTCTTGTAGTACCAAGCCACAACCTGCTCAGGCTCCTGGTAGGCCGAGGCCATTTCCTGGATCATTTCGCGAACACGGTCTTCGTCCGGCTTGAGGTCGAACTGCTTGACCACTTCAGCCACGATCAGGCCCAGCACGACGCGGCGCTTGGCTTGTTCTTCGAACAGCTCGGCCGGCAGCTGGTCAGGCTTGATGTTGCCACCAAACTGCTGGACAGCTTGTACGCGCAGGCGATCCACTTCGTTGGACAGCAGGGCCTTTGGCACTTCGATCGGGTTGGCGGACAGCAGACCGTCCATGACCTGGTTCTTGACCTTGGACTTGATCGCCTGACGCAGCTCGCGCTCCATGTTCTTGCGAACTTCGGTGCGGAAGCCTTCGATGCCGGTTTCCTTGATGCCGAATTGAGCGAAGAACTCTTCGTTCAGTTCCGGCAGCTTAGGCTCGGAAACGCTGTTGACGGTCACGGTGAACTCGGCGGCTTTGCCGGCCAGGTCCAGGTTCTGGTAGTCAGCAGGGAATTCCAGGTTCAGAACGCGCTCTTCACCGGCCTTGGCGCCGACCAGGCCGTCTTCGAAGCCCGGGATCATGCGGTTGGAGCCCAGCACCAGCTGGGTACCGGTAGCGGAACCGCCAGCGAACACTTCGCCGCCAACCTTACCAACGAAATCGATGTTCAGTTGGTCTTCGTTCTGGGCGGCACGGTCGGCCACTTCGAAACGGGTGTTCTGCTTGCGCAGGATTTCCAGCATGTTGTCCAGGTCCGAATCAGCGACATCGGCGCTCAGGCGCTCGATTTCGATGCCTTCAAAACCGGCCACTTCAAACTCAGGGAACACTTCGAACGTCGCTACGTATTCCAGGTCCTTGCCAGCTTCCAGGGACTTGGGTTCGATCGACGGCGAGCCAGCCGGGTTCAGCTTCTGCTCGACAACGGCTTCGTAGAAGGAAGCCTGGATCACGTCACCTACCGCTTCCTGGCGCGCATCGGCACCAAAACGACGCTTGATTTCGCTCATCGGCACTTTGCCTGGACGGAAACCAGCGATCTTGGCCTTCTGGGCAGTCTGCTGCAGACGCTTGTTGACCGCAGTCTCGATACGCTCTGCCGGCACGGTGATGCTCATGCGGCGCTCGAGAGCAGTAGTATTTTCAACAGAAACTTGCATGGATATTCCTCGTTGCACAGACATTAGCCGGCCATTTCCGACCCCAATCAAGGGCATGCATTCTAGTGGGTCAAACTCAAGAAGTCACCCTACTGAAAATACACCTGGAAACAGCCAGCAATTTATCGGTACGAAGGCACTGAAGTACCTCGCCCCGGTGACAAATACAGCCAATTGCGCCAGGGCTCTGCGCCGCCCTTCTATATAGAGAGAAAGCAGCCATTCATCTCCCTGACGGTCCGCCCCGCGAACGGCGCGAACGGGCAACGCGGCATCATCGAGACACACAAATACGACGAAACGCGCTGCCGATGGAGCCCACTACCTGCGACCGCTGACCTATCAAGCGGCCAAAACCAAAAAAGGCGCCAGACTGTTAAATCTGGCGCCTTTCGAATATGGGGTGGACGAAGGGGATCGAACCCTCGACAACGGGAGTCACAATCCCGTGCTCTACCAACTGAGCTACGCCCACCATATTGCATTAACAAAGAAACCAAACTACTTCTTTGTTCAACCCTGCCCGGCCTGACAGCCGAGCAACGTTTTATTTGGTGCGGATGAAGAGACTCGAACTCTTACGCCTCGCGGCGCTGGAACCTAAATCCAGTGTGTCTACCAATTCCACCACATCCGCGCTTGAAGCTCTTAAAGCAAAGGCGCCAGACGGTTAATCTGGCGCCTTTCAAAATATGGGGTGGACGAAGGGGATCGAACCCTCGACAACGGGAGTCACAATCCCGTGCTCTACCAACTGAGCTACGCCCACCATATAGCGCTACTTGTGCCAAAGCTGCCTAATGGCGCACCCGGCAGGACTCGAACCTGCGACCATCCGCTTAGAAGGCGGATGCTCTATCCAGCTGAGCTACGGGCGCCTGATTAATCTGTACTCTTGGAGGATTACAAACTAAGTGTTTCCAGCCTTGCAGGACAACAATTCTGCTCGACTTTCTAACCAGTGCTAGGCTGTGCCCGACAAGTGCGACGAATAGTATAGAGCGGCCTGAAACCCGTCAAATCTTTTTTGAAAAAAACTGATTTTATTTAAGGGGTTAGGCCAATTTGCAGACCAAGCGCCTTTGCCCTCGCGCCTTGGCGTGCGAGAATGCGCGCACTTTTCTTCCCCCTCTCGATGGTTAATCACGCGTAATGACTGCACAACTTATCGACGGCAAATCAATCGCCGCCAGCCTGCGCCAGCAGATCGCCAAACGCGTTACCGAGCGTCGCCAGCAAGGCCTGCGCACGCCTGGCCTCGCGGTGATCCTGGTCGGCAGCGATCCCGCCTCTCAGGTTTATGTCTCGCACAAGCGTAAAGACTGCGAAGAGGTGGGCTTTATCTCCAAAGCCTACGACTTGCCTTCGGACACCACTCAACAGGCCCTGGCCGACCTGATTGACAGCCTCAACGATGACCCGAACATGGACGGCATCCTGCTCCAGTTGCCGCTGCCCGAGCACCTGGACGCCTCCCAACTGCTGGAACGCATCCGCCCGGACAAAGACGTCGATGGTTTCCACCCCTATAACGTCGGTCGCCTGGCCCAGCGCATCCCGCTGCTGCGCCCCTGCACGCCCAAGGGGATCATGACGTTGCTGGAAAGCACCGGCGTCGATCTCTATGGCCTCGACGCCGTCGTGGTGGGCGCCTCGAATATCGTCGGTCGCCCGATGGCCATGGAACTGTTGCTGGCCGGCTGCACCGTGACCGTCACCCACCGCTTCACCAAGGACCTGGCCGGCCACGTTGGCCGCGCCGACCTGGTGGTGGTCGCCGCCGGCAAGCCGGGCCTGGTCAAAGGTGAATGGATCAAGGAAGGCGCCATCGTCATTGACGTGGGCATCAACCGCCAGGACGACGGCAAGCTGGTCGGCGACGTGGTCTACGACACCGCCCTGCCCCGCGCCGGCTGGATCACCCCGGTTCCAGGCGGCGTAGGCCCGATGACCCGGGCGTGCCTGCTGGAGAACACGCTGTATGCGGCGGAAACGCTCCACGGCTAATAACCACGCGTACTGAAAAAGCCCTGCCTTAGCGCGGGGCTTTTTATTGCCTGAAGAAAAACTGTTTTTTCTTAGTTTTTAAGCACTTTCGTCTGGTTCTGGAAGAACATTCGACAGTTTCTGATCCATACTCCTAGAATGTAACGCCATTTTTCATAAAACCCGTTTCCCAAACGGTATTTCCTTACTTTTTAGCGAGTTCATCCGCGTGAAAATTCGTCTTTCTCTTGTCAGCCTGTTTTTTGCTTTGACAGGCACCTTCGCCCACGCCGCCGAATCCACCCTGGCCCCGCGTGACGCCTCCAAACTGCAAATTGCGTCCGGCAGCGCCATGCTGGTGGATTTGCAGACCAACAAAGTGATCTATGCCAGCAACCCCGATGTGGTGGTGCCCATTGCGTCCGTAAGCAAGCTGATGACCGGCCTGATCGTGCTGGAAGCCAAGCAGAACATGGATGAATACATCGATATCAACATCACCGACACGCCGGAGATGAAAGGGGTGTTCTCGCGCGTGAAGATCGGCAGCCAGATGCCGCGCAAGGAGATGCTGCTGATCGCGCTGATGTCCTCGGAAAACCGCGCCGCCGCGAGCCTGGCCCACCATTATCCGGGCGGCTACGCGGCGTTTATTGCGGCGATGAACGCCAAGGCCAAGGCGCTGGGCATGACCAGCACCCATTACGTGGAGCCTACAGGCCTGTCGATCCATAACGTGTCGACCGCCCGCGACCTGAGCAAGTTGCTGGCCTATGCGCGCAAATTCCCGATGTTGAGCCAGTTGAGCACCACCAAGGAAAAGACCGTGGCGTTTCGCAAGCCCAACTACACCCTGGGTTTTTCCAACACCGATCACCTGATCAATCGTGCCAATTGGGACATCAAGCTGACCAAGACCGGCTTTACCAACCAGGCCGGGCACTGCCTGGTGCTGGTCACGAGCATGGGTAACCGCCCGGTGTCGCTGGTGATCCTGGATGCCTTTGGCAAATTCACCCACTTTGCCGATGCCAGCCGTATTCGCAGCTGGGTCGAGACCGGCAAGGGCGGCGCGGTGCCGGATGTGGCGCTGCGCTACAAGGCTGACAAGAATCTGAAGAACCGTGCGGGTGTGACGGAGGTGCGCCGCTGACTCACTCACAACAGAAATCAAATGTGGGAGGGGGCTTGCCCCCTCCCACATTTTTTATTTGCGTTCTGTCAGGACTTTCAGCGCCTGGGCCGCCGCCCCTTCCTGCCCGGCCTGGGCCGTAGCGTTCGCTGCCTCCCGCCAACGCTGCGCGTCTACATTCGCCGGCAACTGGCTCGGACGCTGGGCCAGGATCGCCCAATGCCCAGCGCTCTTCCACGCCGACTCAAAGTCACTGAAGCCCATTATCAATCGCCGCTCCCTGCCGGAACGCAACAGCACCGTGCTTTTCTGCTGATTGAACCCCACCACCACGACGTAACGCGGGCCGGACCAGAAGCTGGAGTTGATGCGCGCCATCACCGGATAACCGGCCGCCACCTGTGCCAGCACTGCGGTCAGCCCGGCATCCAGCGGATACACCATCAGCCCGTACTCACGCGCCAGCTTTGGCATGTTGCGCTCAAGGTCCGCCTCGGCGCCCGGCAGGTGCAGTGGCTTATCGAGCAGTCCCGGTGTCATGACAATGCCTTGTTGCGACAGCATGCTGGCCAGTGCCGCAGGACCGCTCTGATAAGCCTCGCTGCGGAAAGTGGGGACGCCATTGAGCTCAACCCGCTCCGGCAGGCCGGGAAGTTTCGACGGCTGGCTGGAACAGGCCATCAGCCCCAGGGCACAGGCCAGCAGGATGGATGTTTTGAGGTTCGACCGTAAGCGCAATGTTTGACTCTCTTGATCAACTGCCGGTGAGGGCCCCGATCATAGGACGCTCTTGGGCAAGGGTATAGCCTCACGTGTCGATAAACCGCCCGCCATAGAGCAAACAAGTTGGACGGACACGACCATTGGTCAATAGCAGGCAACCGCCGGGTAGCTAGACTGTCCATTGAGAAGACTGTGTGTACCCCGGACGGGGTGAAGGGAGGCCTGAATGAGCCTTGCAACGACGATTTTCCTGTTGATCTGCGGTTGGCTGGCGGTGGCCGCCGCCATGTTGTGGGGGGTCATGCGCGTGACCCGGCGGCACCATCACCCCCACGTCAAACCCGCCGCGCCCGCCAAGCCGAGCAAGGCGACGGTGCATCACGCCTAGCCGGGCATGCAATTGAAGTCCTGGGTGGCGGCGACCTCCTTGCCGTGGCCATCCTTGAGCGCTGCGCGCACGGTAGTCCCCAGGCTCGATTCCTCCAGGGTGTAATGCTCACCCGCCTTGAAATGCTTGTACTCGACCCGGCCCTGGCAGTCCTGCTGGTTATCGTCGCCGGGCTCCTCCTCGAACAACGTCACGTCCAGGCGATGGTCCCCGGGGCTCACTTCGAAGTAGCGCCCGTCATCGACGCGCTTGCCATCGAGACGCTCGGCCAGCAAGTCATTCGGTGCCTCTTCTTTCAAGCCGATCCAGGCTTGGCTCGGGTCGGCCTTGGGTATCGGGCCGGCACACGCCGACAACAGTACGACAGCCGCAAGGGTGGGAATCAACAACAGTGTTTTCGGTGACATGGCAGGGCTCCAAAGCGCATCAGTAAAAAGCGTATCCGATGGCTGACAAGCTTGAAGAGCTGTCGTTTGTAGAACAAATGAATACAAATGAAACGATCTTCAGCCGTTACCTAAATGTTCCTTCACCTGGCTGAAAGGTGCGTGTTAGGTGGGTCGGGCAAGACTGCCGGGGTTTGCAATCCTGCTTTTCTCGGAGACTCACGCATGCTCGGGCTGGTAAAGACCGCACTGCACAAGCCGTACACGTTTATCGTGCTGGCCATATTCATCTGCATCATCGGGCCCATGGCGGCCCTGCGTACACCCACCGATGTGTTCCCCGATATCGGTATCCCCGTGGTCGCCGTGGTCTGGCAATACAACGGCCTGTCGCCGGACGCCATGGCCGGGCGGGTGATCTACACCTACGAACGCTCCCTGAGCACCACCGTCAACGACATCGAACATATCGAATCGCAATCCCTTCCGGGCATGGGCATCGTCAAGATCTTCTTCCAGCCCGGCGTGGATATCCGCACCGCCAACGCCCAGGTCACGGCGGTATCACAGACGGTGCTCAAGCAAATGCCCCCGGGTATCACGCCGCCGTTGATCCTCAACTACAGCGCCTCCACGGTGCCGATCCTGCAAATGGCGTTCTCCAGCCCGAGCCTGTCGGAGGCGAAAATCCGCGACCTGGTGCAGAACAATATCCGCCTGCCGCTGAGCGCCCTGCCCGGCCTGGCGATGCCCACGCCAATGGGCGGCAAGCAGCGCCAGATCACCCTGGACCTCGATCCCCAGGCCCTGGCGGCCAAGGGTTTGTCGGCCCAGGATGTGGGCAATGCGCTGGCATTGCAGAACCAGATCATCCCGGTGGGCACCGCCAAGCTTGGCCCCAACGAATACACGATCCTGCTGAACAACAGCCCCAAGGCCATCGATGAGCTCAACGACTTGCCGATCAAGAACGTCGACGGCGCGATCATCACCATCGGCCAAGTGGCCCATGTACGGGACGGCTCGCCCCCGCAGACCAATATCGTGCGCGTCGACGGCCACCGTGCGGTGCTGATGCCGGCCTTGAAGAACGGCAGTATCTCGACGCTCTCGATCATCGACGGCATTCGCCAGATGCTGCCGCGCATCAACGAAACCCTGCCGCCGTCGCTGAAGACCTCACTGCTGGGCGACGCCTCGGTGTTCGTCAAGCAGTCGGTGGGCAGCGTGGCCCAGGAAGGCATCATCGCCGCCCTGCTGACCAGCGCGATGATCCTGCTGTTTCTCGGCAGTTGGCGCTCGACCCTGATCATTGCCGCATCGATCCCCCTGGCGGTGCTGTCGGCCATCGCGCTGCTGGCGGTCAGCGGGCAAACCCTGAATGTGATGACCCTGGGCGGCCTGGCCCTGGCGGTGGGCATTCTGGTGGACGACGCCACGGTGACCATCGAAAACATCAACTGGCACCTTGAACAAGGCAAGGCGGTGAAGACCGCGATCCTCGACGGCGCCGCACAAATCGTCGGCCCGGCGTTCGTCTCGTTGCTATGCATCTGCATCGTGTTCGTGCCGATGTTCCTGCTGCAGGGCATCGCCGGGTATCTGTTCCGGCCGATGGCGCTGGCGGTGATCTTTGCCATGGCCAGTTCGTTCATTCTCTCGCGCACCCTGGTGCCGACGCTGGCGATGTTTCTGCTCAAGCCCCACGCACCGGAGCAAGGCCCGGGACATCATCCGGAAGATGCATTCATCAACCACCACGAGGGCGAACAGCACCGCAAGCCGCGCCATGTTGCGCTGCAAGCCGTGCTGAATTTCCAGCAAGGGTTCGAGCGGCATTTCTCGAATATCCGCGACACCTACCACGGCCTGCTGATGCTCGCACTCGGCGCGCGCAAGCGCTTTATCGTCGGGTTCCTCGCCTGTGTGCTGGCCTCGTTCGTGTTGCTGCCGAGCCTGGGCCAGGATTTTTTTCCGGCCACCGATGCCGGCGCACTCGCGCTGCATGTGCGCCTGCCGCTGGGTACGCGCATCGAGGAAAGCGCCGCCGCGTTCGACCGCATCGAAGCGCGGATTCGCGAGGTGATCCCGGCGCAAGCGCTGGACACGATCGTCGACAACATCGGCATCCCGCTCAGCGGCATCGACATGGCCTACAGCAACAGCGGCACCATCGGCCCGCAGGACGGCGATATCCAGGTCACGCTGAAAAAGAACCACGCGCCCACCGCCGATTACGTGAAAAAACTGCGTGAGGCCCTGCCGCAAAGCTTTCCCGGCAGCCACTTTGCGTTCCTGCCGGCGGACATCAGCAGCCAGATCCTCAACTTCGGCGCGCCGGCACCACTGGACGTGAAGATTTCCGGGCGCAACGATGCCGAAAACCGCGCCTATGCCGTGGAACTCGAACGGCGCCTGCAACACGTACCGGGCATCGCCGACCTGCGTATCCAGCAGTCCACCGGTTACCCGTCGCTGCAGGTAAATGTGGACCGCCTGCGCGCCAATGGCCTGGGCATCACCGAAAAAGACGTGACCAACAGCATGGTCGCCTCCCTTGCCGGCAGCTCCCAAGTGGCGCCCACGTTCTGGCTGAATCCGGCCAATGGCGTGTCCTATTCGATCGTGGCCGCGACGCCGCAATACCGTCTCGACAGCCTGCCTTCGCTGGAGGCACTGCCGGTGACCGGTGCCGATGGCCAGTCCCAGATCCTCGGCGGCGTGGCGACTATTTCGCGGGTACAAAGCCCCGCGGTGGTGACGCACTACAACATCGAACCCACCCTGGACCTGTACGCCAACGTGCAGGGCCGCGACCTCGGTGGCGTCGCCCGGGATGTGCAAAAAGTCCTCGATGACACCGCGTCCATGCGCCCCAAAGGCGCGACGATCAGCCTGCACGGGCAGATCGATGCGCTGCACGAGGCGTTCAGCGGCTTGAGCTTCGGCCTGCTCGGCGCCGTGGTGTTGATCTACCTGCTGATCGTGGTCAACTTCCAATCCTGGGCCGACCCCTTCGTGATCATCACCGCGTTGCCCGCAGCATTGGCGGGGATCGTGTGGATGCTGTTCCTCAGCGGCACCTCGCTATCGGTGCCCGCCCTGACCGGCGCGATTCTGTGCATGGGCGTGGCCACCGCCAACTCGATCCTGGTAGTGAGTTTCTGCCGTGAACGCCTGGCCGAACATGGCGATGCCTTGAAAGCGGCGATGGAAGCCGGTTACACGCGCTTTCGCCCGGTGTGCATGACCGCCCTGGCGATGATCATCGGCATGCTGCCCCTGGCGCTGTCCGAGGAACAAAACGCGCCGCTGGGCCGCGCCGTGATCGGTGGGTTGATCTTCGCCACCGTCGCCACCTTGTTGTTTGTTCCCGTGGTCTTCAGCCTGGTCCACGGTCGTCACCCTACTCGCGCAATTGCTGGAGAAACGTCCCATGTCGTCTGATCAAAAACCCTCGCGCAAGCGTCTGATGCTCATGGGTGTCGGCGGCCTGACCCTGGCCGCCCTGTTGGTCGCCAACGGCTTGCACGCCCGCACGCTGCATGAACAAGCGGTGACCGCCTGGACTGAAACCGCGGCCATCCCCGAAGTGAGGGTGTTCCAGCCCAAACAGAATGCCAGCGGCGACACCCTGCGCTTGCCGGCGCACCTGGAGGCCTGGAGCAAGGCGCCGATCCATGCCCGGGTCAGCGGCTATTTGAAGGACTGGAAAGTCGATATCGGCAGCCAGGTCAAGGCCGGGCAAATCCTCGCGCAAATCGACAGCCCGGACCTTGACCAGCAACTGGCGCAAACCCACGCCCACCTGGTCCAGGAACAGGCCAATGCACGCCTGGCCGCCACCACTGCAACGCGCTGGCAAAACCTGCTGGCCAGCCACTCCGTGTCGCGCCAGGAGGCCGATGAGAAAACCTCGGATGCCGCCGCCGCCAAAGCCAACGCCCAGGCGGCCGCCGCCGACTATGCGCGGCTGTGCGCACTGGAAAGCTACAAGACCCTGCGTGCGCCCTTCGCCGGCACCATCACCGCGCGCAATACCGACATCGGCCAGTTGATCAAGGCCGACACCGACAGTGATCCGGAACTGTTCAGCCTTGCCGACACCCACCAGCTGCGCCTGTACGTGCCGGTGCCACAGAACTACGCGGCGGTGATCCACCCAGGCCTGGAGGCCGAGCTGACGGTGCCCGAACATCCGGGCGAGCACTTCAAGGCGCGCCTGATCGGCGACTCCACGGCCATCGACCGACGCTCCGGCACCCTGCTCGCGCAGTTCGTCGTCGACAACCCGAACGGTGAATTGCTGCCCGGCGACTATGCCGAAGCGACCTTGCCGATTCCGGCGGACACCCATGGCGTGAGCATCCCCGCCAGCGCGTTGATCTTCCGTGCCCAGGGCACCCAGGTCGCGGTGCTGGACCGGCAAGACCACGTGCACCTGCAAGCCATTCATATCGGCCTGGACCTGGGCGAACGCCTGGTGATCGACCAGGGCCTGAAACCCGCCGACCGCATCATCGACAACCCACCCGACGCCCTGCGCGAAGGCGACGCGGTACAACTGGCCGACGCCACCGGGGGTGCCCATGCGCCCAAGGCTTAACCCGTTTGCGGCACTGATGCTACTGGCCTTGCAAGGCTGCTCCATGGCACCCGTGTACCACGTGCCGTCGGTTGACCTGCCGGCCGGTTACCGCGAACAGACCAGCGACGGCCCGTGGCACAGCGCGCAGCCGTCCGACACCTTGGCGCCGCAATGGTGGAAGCTGTACAACGACCCAACGCTCGATGCGCTGCAACAGCAACTGCTCGCGGCCAACCCGGACCTGGCCGCGGCGCTGGCGCATTTCGATGCGTCCCAGGCGTATGCCAGTCAACTGCATGCAGGGCTGTTTCCACAGCTCACCGCCAGCGCCCAGCCGTTGCGTCAGCGCCAATCGGATTCGAGGCCGTTGCGCGGCACGACGCAACCGTCGGTATACAACAGCAACACCGCCGGATTCTCGTTGAATTACGAACTGGACCTGTGGGGCAAAATCCGCAACCAGGTTGCGGCCGGCGACGCCCAGGCGCAAGCATCCGGCGATGACTTGGCCGTGGCGCGCCTGAGCCTGCAACGCCAGTTGACAACGCTGTATGTGCAACTCAACGGGCTGGATGCGCAGAGCCGGATTCTCACCCACTCGCTGGAGGATTTCAGCCAGGCGCTGCAACTCACCCGTAGCCGTTATGAGGGGCAGATCGCCTCGGAACTGGACCTCACCCGTGCGCAAAATCAACTGGCCGAGGCCAGGGCGCAGCTGGATGAAGTGCGTGGGCAGCGCAACCTCACCGAGCATGCCATCGGCGAATTGGTCGGCGTCGCGGCCGGTAACTTTTCATTGCCAGCCAGCCCGCAGTTGATGGCCTTGCCAGGGATTCCAGCGCAACTGCCCAGCCACTTGCTGCAACGTCGCCCGGATATTGCGGCGGCGGAACGGCGAGTGTTTGCAGCCAATGCCTCTATTGGCGTGGCCAAGGCGGCGTGGTATCCGGACTTCAGTCTGACCGGGTTGATTGGCGGCCAGACGCAGGGCGTGGGCAACCTGCTTTCAGCGGGCAATCGCTATTGGGCGCTGGGGCCGTTGATGAACCTGCCCATCCTTGATGGCGGACGCTTGAGCGCCAACGAACGCCAGGCCAGGGCCGAATTTGAAGAAGCATCGGCGCAGTACCGCAGCCAGGTGCTGAAAGCCGTGCGCGAGGTGGAAGACAACCTCGCACAACTGCGCGACTTGCAGCAGCAGGCCCAGGACGAACAGGCAGCAGCGGATGCAGCGCAACACACCCAGGCGCTGGCGATGAACAGCTATGAGGCGGGAGCCGTGAGTTATCTGGATGTGGTCACCGCACAGACAGCGGCCTTGCAGGCGCAGCGAACCTTGCAAGCGGTGCAGACACGGCAGTTGCAGGCGAGCGTGGGGCTGGTGACGGCGTTGGGGGGTGGGTGGCAAGCTGGAAGCGAGGGGCAGACGCACTGACGGCAGCGCCTGTTACGGCCTCATCGGGAGCAAGCCCCCTCCCACACTGGTTCCGCGACTGACACACAATGTATGAACACTGCAGGTCCCCTGTGGGAGGGGGCTTGCTCCCGATAGCGCCCTTCCAGACACATCCTGCCAAAAGCCTGCACATCACATTCAGCCCACCCCTCCTAGCCTCTCAGAGTCCACTTAGCAGAGAGGCCAGGGAATGCCTGATCTACCCGCTTCACATCGCCTGCGCATCGGCCGAATCAGCGAACCGAATCGCATCTACTTGATTACCACCAATACCCATGAACGCATTCGCCTGTTCAGCGACTTTCACCTCGGGCGCCTGGTGGTCCGGCAATTTCGAATCGCTCAGCACCAAGGGCTGGCGAACTCCCTGGCATGGGTCATCATGCCCGACCATTTCCACTGGATCATCGAGTTGAAAAAAGGCTCGCTGGCAGACCTGATGTGCCAGGTAAAATCCAGAAGCACACGAACCGTCAACGGCGCCACCGGACGCAAGGGCCGGCTATGGCAGGAAAGCTTCCACGACCGGGCGCTGCGCAAGGAGGATGACCTGGTGAAAATGGCCCGCTATGTGGTGGCCAATCCATTGCAAGCAGGGTTGGTCGAGCGGATTGGCGACTATCCGCTGTGGGATGCCATCTGGGTCTGACGTCAAACACAGTTCAAATGTGGGAGGGGGCTTGCCCCCGATGAGGGAGTGTCAGTAAGCACATCTGTGACTGATACACCGCCATCGGGGGCAAGCCCCCTCCCACATTTTTTTTCCCATTTTCAAGCCGCGAGCTTGCCGCTGGCGATGGCTGCCGAAGCCGCCACCATGGCACGCAACAACACCGCACACCCCGCCGCCAAATCATCCGGCGCGGCATTCTCGATTTCGTTGTGGCTGATACCCCCCTCACACGGCACAAAGATCATTCCCGCCGGGCCCAACTCGGCGACGAAAATCGCGTCGTGCCCTGCCCCGCTGACAATGTCCATGTGCGACAACCCCAGGCCATTGGCCGCGTCGCGCACGGCGTCCACGCAGCCTTGGTCGAAGTACAGCGGCGGGAAGTCGGCGGTAGGTTCCAGTTCAAAGCTCAAGCCATGTTTGTCGCAGGTTGCATCGATCACCTGGCGCACCTGGGCAATCATCGAATCCAGGCGTGCCGGCTCCAGGTGACGAAAATCCAGGGTCATGCGCACTTCGCCGGGAATCACATTGCGCGAACCGGGATACGCCTGCAGGCAACCCACGGTGCCGCAGGCATGCGGCTGGTGTTCCAGTGCGGCGGCGTTGACGGCGGCCACCACCGCTGCCGCGCCTACCAGAGCATCCTTGCGCAGGTGCATCGGCGTCGGCCCCGCGTGCGCTTCAACGCCCCGCAACTTCAGGTCGAACCACTTCTGCCCGAGGGCTCCGAGTACCACGCCGATGGTTTTTTTCTCATCTTCGAGAATCGGTCCTTGTTCGATATGCGCCTCGAAATAAGCACCGACTGTGTGCCCGCTCTCGGCACGCGTGCCCGCATAGCCGATGGCGTTCAGCGCCTCGCCAACGGAAACGCCGTCCACATCCACCTTGGCCAGGGTATCGGCCAGGCTGAACTTCTCGGCGAACACCCCGGAGCCCATCATGCACGGTGGAAAGCGCGAGCCTTCTTCGTTGGTCCACACCACCACCTCCAGCGGCGCCTCGGTTTCGAGCTTGAGGTCGTTGAGGGTGCGCAGCACTTCCACACCGGCCAACACGCCGAAGCAGCCGTCGAACTTGCCGCCGGTGGGCTGGGTGTCGATATGGCTGCCGGTCATCACCGGCGGCAGGTCGGGGTTGCGCCCCGGACGCCGGGCGAAAATATTGCCGATGCCGTCGACGGTCACGGTACAGCCGGCCTCCTCGCACCATTGCACGAACAGGTCGCGGGCCTTGCGGTCGAGATCGGTGAGGGCCAGGCGGCACACCCCGCCCTTGGGGGTGGCGCCGAGCTTGGCCAGGTCCATCAGCGACTGCCACAAACGGTCACGGTTGATGTGCTGATGGGTCGATTGCAGAACGTCAAGGGCAGCGTTCATGGGGGGATCTCCTCAGGCTTGAATTGACACGATTCCAACAGTGGAAACTGGTCAAAATGTGGGAGGGGGCTTGCCCCCGATAGCGGTGGTTCAGTTACAGGTGAGCTGATTGACACACTGCAATCGGGGGCAAGCCCCCTCCCACATTTTTGACCGTGTTCACATAGATGATTTGGCTGCGACCGGAGTGATCGCGCGTCTGGCGTTCAGCGCGTAATACAGCACCCCGCCCAACGCCGAGCCGGTGAACCAGCCATAGCTGTAGAACCAGCTGAACGCATTGCTGCCCAGGGACAGCAAGGTCAGCACCACCGGCACGCCGAATGCGATGAACCCGCTCCAGTTCCAGGCCGGGTACACGTCGTCCCGGTAGAGTCCCGCCAGGTCCAGCTGCTGCCTGCGGGTGATGAAGTAGTCCACCACCATGATCCCGGCAATCGGTCCCAGCAGGCTGGAGTAACCGAGCAACCAGTTGGAATACACCGTCTCCAGGCTGACATCGGACACGATCAGTCCGAGTTTTTTCAGCAGCTCATGGGCCATCAGCGCCAACCCCACCAGACCGGTCAGAATCACCGCCGTGGTGCGGTTGATCAGCTTGGGCGCGATGTTCTGAAAGTCGTTGGTCGGCGAAACGATGTTCGCCGCCGTGTTGGTCGACAAGGTAGCGATGATGATCAACGCCATGGCGACGGCGACCCACACCGGACTCTGGATATGCCCGATCAGGGTGACCGGGTCGGACACGCTGACGCCCACCAGTTTTACCGAAGCGGCGGTCATGATCACGCCCAGGGCGGCGAACAGGAACATGGTCAGCGGCAGGCCGAAAATCTGCCCGAGTATCTGGTCCTTCTGGCTTTTGGCATAGCGGCTGAAGTCGGGGATATTCAGCGACAACGTGGCCCAGAACCCCACCATTGCGGTGAGGCCGGCCATGAAGTAACCGGTGAGACTCGCCCCTTCGGGACGCTTGGGCGGGATCGCCATCAGTTCGCTGATCGACACATTCGGCATCGCCCAAACCAGCAAGCCAACGCCCACGGCAACCAGCAACGGCGCCGACAGGGTTTCCAGGCGCTTGATCGACTCGGCGCCACGCAACACCACCCACAGATTCAGGCACCAGAAAAGCATGAACCCGATCACCTCGCCGGTGCCGCCGAGGGACTTCCAGCCCTCGAAAATCGAGCCGAGAAACAGATGAATCGCCAGCCCGCCGAACATCGTCTGGATGCCAAACCAGCCGCACGCCACCAGCGCACGGATCAGGCACGGCACATTGGAGCCCAGGATGCCGAACGATGAGCGCAACAGCACCGGAAAGGGAATGCCGTACTTCGTACCCGCAAATGCGTTAAGCGTCAGTGGGATGAGAACCACAATGTTGGCCAGCAAAATCGCCATCAGCGCTTCGCCCACCGACAACCCGAAGTACGCGGTGAGCACACCGCCCAGGGTGTAGGTGGGCACACAGATCGACATGCCGACCCACAGCGCCGTGATATGCCACTTGTTCCAGGTGCGTTCATGCACCTTGGTCGGTGCCATGTCGTGGTTGTAGCGAGGGCTGTCGAGGACGTCGGGGCCGGCGTCGAGTTCGTACAGGCCGTTGCGTTCGGTGACTTGCGATCTGTTCTGTTGCATGGCCGCTCCACGGTTTTTTTAAAATTATTGTTGCTCACCTGCGCGGTTAAGGCAGGTGGCCGGAGTACCTCGTAGACAACATGACATCTCAGGCCCGGCCAGCCGCCACTGCACTCAATTACCGTGCCGACAACTGCTTCGCGACCCACACTGCATATATAACTGGCTGATGTTTATCAGCTTTATCCGATTGCCCGAGGGCCTCTTCGGAACTTGCCGTGCGACTCAGGCGCCACAACAGGAAAGTTATCCGAACCTTCAGGACTCAATCTGGTGCAACACAATTATTTTTATTTACCGGCCTCGTCAAGCGCTGTCTCTCAAGCGGCTGATTTGCAATAATAAATGTTGCTCAAATCAGCAACCTGTCAAGTGCGTCAAAATGGTAACTGATTGCTTCATTTTGGTGATTTTTTATTTTTATCAATACAAATCAAATAGTTAAACAACACGAAAGACAAATAAAAATATTCTTGCCCAATCGAAAAACTCGGGCTAGTTTCTATTCCTGTCACCGATGACAGGAATTAACCCGGCGTCGGCGAACGGTATTACAACACTTAGAACTGGCACAAGCCGGTCAAGCCTGTGAGGAACTCGACATGTCGCTGTTGATCCGTGGCGCCACCGTTATTACCCATGATGAAAGTTACCGCGCCGATGTGTTTTGCGCAGACGGTCTGATACGTGCGATCGGCACGGACCTGGATATTCCCGCCGGCACTGCAACACTCGATGGCAGCGGCCAATACTTGATGCCCGGCGGCATCGATCCCCATACCCATATGCAACTGCCGTTCATGGGCACCGTGGCCAGTGAAGACTTTTTCAGTGGCACGGCGGCGGGCCTGGCGGGCGGTACCACCTCGATCATCGACTTCGTGATTCCCAACCCGCAGCAGTCCTTGATGGAGGCGTTCCACCAATGGCGCGGCTGGGCCGAGAAGTCGGCGTCCGACTACGGCTTTCATGTGGCGATCACCTGGTGGAGCGACCAGGTACGCGAGGAAATGGCCGAACTGGTCAGCCACCACGGCATCAACAGCTTCAAGCATTTCATGGCCTACAAGAACGCGATCATGGCCGCCGACGACACCCTGGTGGCCAGTTTCGAGCGCTGCCTCGAACTGGGCGCGGTGCCCACGGTTCACGCGGAAAACGGCGAGCTGGTCTACCACCTGCAACGCAAATTGATGGCCCAGGGCATCACCGGGCCGGAAGCGCATCCGCTGTCGCGCCCTTCCCAGGTGGAAGGCGAAGCGGCCAGCCGGGCGATCCGCATCGCCGAGACCCTCGGCACGCCGCTGTACCTGGTGCACGTCTCCACCCAGGAAGCACTGGACGAAATCACCTATGCGCGGGGCAAGGGCCAGGCGGTCTACGGCGAAGTGCTCGCCGGCCATTTGTTGCTGGACGACAGCGTCTATCAGCATCCCGACTGGCAGACCGCCGCCGGCTACGTGATGAGCCCGCCGTTCCGTCCGCGCGGGCATCAGGAGGCACTCTGGCGCGGTCTGCAATCGGGCAACCTGCACACCACCGCCACCGACCACTGCTGCTTCTGCGCCGAACAAAAGGCCGTCGGGCGTGACGACTTCAGCAAGATCCCCAACGGCACCGCCGGCATCGAAGACCGCATGGCGCTGCTGTGGCACGAGGGCGTCAACACCGGGCGCCTGTCGATGCAGGAATTCGTCGCACTGACGTCCACCAACACCGCGAAGATCTTCAACCTCTACCCGCGCAAAGGCGCGATCCGCGAGGGCGCCGATGCCGACCTGGTGCTGTGGGACCCGCAGGGCACGCGCACTATTTCCGCCAAGACCCATCATCAGCAAGTCGACTTCAACATCTTCGAAGGCAAGACCGTACGCGGCGTGCCGAGCCACACCATCAGCCAGGGCAAGCTGGTCTGGGCCGATGGCGACCTGCGCGCCGAGCGGGGCGCCGGGCGGTATGTGCAGCGGCCGGCGTATCCGTCGGTGTTTGAACAGCTGAGCAAGCGGGCAGCGCTGTCCAAGCCAGTGGCTGTGAACCGCTGAGACCGCCATCGGGGGCAAGCCCCCTCCCACATTGGATCTATGTGAACCCGATCAAGTGTGGGAGGGGCGGTGCGACGATTCGACTTGCCCCCGATGAGGCCAGTGAAGGCAACAAAAATGCCCACTTAGAGGCAATCCAAAAAAAACCGTGAGGCCACTACCGTGATCCAGACCCTGACCCACCTCCCCCACCCCCGCGAAGACGGGGCCACCCTCGCCAGTCAGTTCACCGATCTGGCGCCGCCCCTCAATGCCCGCCAGGCCCGACTGGAAGCCTCGCGCTGTCTGTACTGCTACGACGCGCCGTGCGTGAACGCGTGCCCCAGCGACATTGATATTCCCTCTTTCATCCGCCATATCCACACCGAAAACGTGCAAGGCGCCGCGCAGAAAATTCTCTCGGCCAACATCCTGGGCGGCAGTTGCGCGCGCGTCTGCCCCACGGAGATCCTCTGCCAGCAAGCCTGCGTGCGCAATAACGCCGAAGAGTGCGCCCCGGTGCTGATCGGCCTGCTGCAACGCTACGCCGTGGACAACGCCCATTTCAGCGAACACCCTTTCCAACGCGCCGCGCCCACCGGTAAACGTATCGCCGTGGTCGGCGCAGGGCCTGCCGGTCTGGCCTGCGCCCACCGGGCCGCCTTGCAGGGTCATGACGTGGTGATCTTCGAGGCCCGGGAAAAAGCCGGCGGCCTGAATGAATACGGCATCGCCAAGTACAAGCTGGTGGACGACTTCGCCCAGAAGGAATTGGATTTCCTCCTGCAAATCGGCGGCATCGAGCTGCGTCACGGCCAGCGCCTGGGCGACAACCTCACCTTGAGTGAGCTGCACACTCAATTCGATGCGGTATTCCTCGGCCTCGGCCTGGCGGCCAGCAAACACCTTGGCCTGCCCCACGAGGACGCACCCGGCCTGCTCGCCGCCACCGACTACATCCGCGAACTGCGCCAAGCCGACGACCTCACCCAACTGCCGTTGGCCGACCGCTGCATCGTGCTGGGCGCCGGCAACACCGCCATCGACATGGCCGTGCAAATGGCCCGCCTCGGCGCCCGCGACGTCAACCTCGTGTACCGCCGTGGTGTGGCTGACATGGGCGCGACCCAGCATGAACAAGACATCGCCAAGGCCAATCAGGTACGCCTGTTGACCTGGGCCCAGCCCGAAGAGGTCTTGCTTGACGACGAGGGCCGAGTCCGCGGTATGCGCTTTGCCCGCACCCACCTGCAAAACGGTCGCCTGCAGCCCACCGGCGAAACCTTCGAACTGGCCGCCGACGCGATCTTCAAGGCCATCGGCCAGGGTTTCGACAACGCAGCGCTGCACGACCCACTGGCCCGGCAGCTGCATCGCGTAGGCGAACGCATCTTTGTCGACGAACACCTGCGCACCAGCATTCCCGGGGTCTATGCCGGCGGTGATTGCGTCAGCCTCGGCCAGGACCTCACCGTGCAGGCGGTGCAACACGGCAAGCTGGCCGCCGAGGCCATGCATGCCCAACTCATGCTCAATGTGGAGGCCGCGTAATGGCCGATCTGTCGATTGTATTCGCCGGTATCAAAGCCCCCAACCCGTTCTGGCTGGCCTCCGCTCCCCCCACCGACAAAGCCTACAACGTGGTGCGCGCGTTCGAGGCCGGCTGGGGCGGCGTGGTGTGGAAAACCCTGGGTGAAGACCCGGCGGCGGTCAATGTGTCGTCGCGCTATTCGGCCCACTACGGGGCCAATCGCGAAGTGCTGGGTATCAATAATATCGAGCTGATCACCGACCGTTCCCTGGAGATCAACCTGCGCGAAATCACCCAGGTGAAAAAGGATTGGCCGGACCGCGCCTTGATCGTGTCGCTGATGGTGCCTTGTGTCGAGGAGTCGTGGAAAAACATCCTGCCGCTGGTCGAGGCCACCGGCTGCGACGGCATCGAGCTGAATTTCGGTTGCCCCCATGGCATGCCCGAACGCGGCATGGGCGCGGCGGTCGGCCAGGTGCCGGAGTATGTGGAACAAGTGACGCGCTGGTGCAAGACCTATTGCTCACTGCCGGTGATCGTCAAGCTCACGCCCAATATCACCGACATTCGCGTGGCCGCGCGCGCGGCGTATCGCGGCGGCGCGGATGCGGTGTCGCTGATCAACACCATCAACTCCATCACCAGCGTCGACCTCGAACGCATGGTCGCCCTGCCGGTGGTCGGCACGCAAAGCACTCATGGCGGCTATTGCGGCTCGGCGGTCAAACCGATTGCCTTGAACATGGTCGCCGAAATCGCCCGCGACCCGCAGACCCAGGGCCTGCCGATCTGCGGCATCGGCGGCATCGGCAACTGGCGTGACGCGGCGGAATTCGTCGCCCTGGGCTGCGGCGCGGTGCAGGTATGCACGGCGGCGATGCTGCATGGGTTTCGCATCGTGGAAGAAATGAAGGATGGCTTGTCGCGGTGGATGGACAGCCAGGGTTACACCAGCTTGCAGGCGTTTTCCGGGCGCGCGGTGGGCAATACCACCGATTGGAAATACCTGGATATCAACTACCAGGTGATTGCGAAGATTGACCAGCAAGCGTGCATTGGCTGCGGGCGTTGCCATATCGCCTGCGAGGACACCTCTCACCAGGCCATCGCCAGTTTGAAGCAGGCCGACGGTACGCATCAATATGAGGTGATCGATGACGAGTGCGTGGGCTGCAATCTGTGCCAGATCACCTGCCCGGTGGCCGACTGCATCGAGATGGTGCCGATCGACACGGGCAAGCCGTTTTTGAACTGGACCCAGGACCCGCGCAATCCTTATCGGGAGGCGGTATAGGCCTGTAGACCGCCATCGGGGGCAAGCCCCCTCCCACACTTGATCGGGTTCACATAGATCCAATGTGGGAGGGGGCTTGCCCCCGATGGCGGCCTCTGGGCCGACCAGGATGTTGGATTGGACCGAGTACATATCCGTTTCTGCGGTAACGACTGCTAACGGTTCCGCTTTTACAGCGGCTCACTTTTGAAAAGCGCAAAAGTAAGCAAAACGCTCTTGCCCCACCACTCGGCACCTCGCTAATGCTCGGTGTG
>NZ_CVTN01000056.1:2609-42402 GCF_900004915.1 Pseudomonas sp. 31 R 17 | reverse complement strand
GATTCAAGCCTGCGTTCGGCCAGCGTGGTTTAACGGGGCGCCTAGGATCAAAAGCAGATCAAGAGCGACTCGCTTCGCATCGTGGTTACGGTTGGGCGCTGCTGAGTTGTGTAGATACCTATGCCCCGATGAGGCCTTCAGCCCCACTACAAAACTCAAGGCTGCAACCCAATCCCGCGCAATATCACCCCGGTCACCGTCTGAATCGCCCGCTCAAACTGCATATCCGACAACGGCTGGTGATCATTCAGGATATTCACCTGGTGATCGAAGTCGGCATAGTGCTGGGTCGACGCCCAGATCATATACAGCAGGCTCGACGGCTCCAGCGGCAGGATGCGTTTGTCCTGCACCCACTGGCGGATTTTCGCTTCCTTCATCTTGGCCCAGTCGTACAGGCTTTCATCCAGCGCCTCACCGAGGGTCGGCGCGCCGTGGATGATTTCATTGGCCCAGACTTTCGAGCCATAGGGCCGCGTGCGCGAGCGCTGCATCTTGGCGCGAATGTAGCTGCTGAGCACCACGCGCGGGTCATCGAAGGTTTCGAAACTCAGGGCGTCCTGTTTCCACACCTCCAGCAGGTCGAACAGCACCGCGCTGTACAGCTCGCTCTTGGTGGTGAAGTAGTAATGCAGATTCGAGCGCGGCAGTTGCGCCTCTTTGGCGATGTCGGCCATGGCGGTGCTGCCATAGCCTTTTTCAGCGAAGACCTTCTCCGCTGCCAGCAGGATTTTCTCGACGTTGACCCGTCGAATGCCGATCTTGTGATTGCCCATAAGGGCTCCCTGACAACAACACGACCTAGAGACTACCATCGGCTCTAGATCGGGGCGACACGCCGAACCGAAACTTCGTACACTGGCGCCTTCTATCCTCTGATTGGTATTGAACAATGTTGATCAAGAAGTCCCTGACAACCGTCGCCCTGCTCGCTTCTCTGCTGGGCGCGTCTGCGGCGTTCGCTCATGCACACCTCAAAAGCTCTACGCCGGCGGCAGACAGCAGCGTGGCCACGCCGAAAGAGCTGCGCCTGACATTCAGCGAAGGCGTCGAAGCGACCTTCACCAAGGTGTCCCTGAGCAAGGACGGCACGGAAATCGCGATCAAGGGCCTGGAAACCCCGGACACCGACAAGAAAACCCTGGTGGTCACCCCTGCCGCTCCGCTGGCGGCCGGCACTTACAAAGTGGAATGGCACGCGGTGTCCGTCGACACCCACAAGAGCGAAGGCACTTACAGCTTCAAGGTCGGCCAATAATTCATGGCAACCCTGCTGGTGCTGTGCCGCTTCCTGCATTTCATCGTCGTGCTGCTGATGTTCGGGGCCTGTGTGTTCAGGCCTCTGCTGCTCGGGACAGCTGCGCTGCCGGCACTCGACCGGCAATTGTTGCGCATCACCCGTGGCCTGGCCTGGGTGGGGCTAGTTTCCGGGATCGCGTGGCTGTTGTTGATCACCGCCAGCATGGCCGGCGGCTGGGACGCGGCGCTGCAACCGGCGACCGTCCAGCTGGTGTTGGGCAAGACCTTCTTCGGTCAGGTGTGGACCTGGCACCTACTGCTGAACCTGCTGCTGGTGATCGTGCTGATCAAGCCCTGGCCGGCGCTGCGCCTGCCGCTGATAGCGCTGATGCTGGTGACCCTGGCACCAGTAGGCCACGGCGCCATGCTCGATGGGCTCAGCGGGCAACTGCTGATCCTCAATCAGGTGGTGCACTTGGCAAGCGTCGGCGCCTGGCTGGGTGGGCTGCTGTTGCTGGTATTGATCCTGCGCCAGACACCGCCGCTTGCGCTGCAGCCAATCCTGCGGCGCTTCAGCGGCGTGGGCTACGCCTTGGTGGCTGGCCTGCTTGTGACCGGTCTGATCAACGTGCGCGTGCTCACCGGCCAATGGTGGCCTACCCCGCTGTTCGAAGGCTTTGCCTTGATCCTGCTGATCAAAGTGCTGTTGGTAGGGGGCATGTTGGCGCTGGCCTTGCTCAATCGGTTGCGCCTGGAACAGTGCGAACAGCGCTTAAGCAGCTTGAAGGCCAGTGTGATGACGGAATGGTCACTAGGTGTTGCAGCGGTAGCCGTTGTATCGCTGTTGGGCACGCTGCCGCCAATGGTCATTTCCGGCTGAACCAGGAATTCTCAAGTCGTACTCCATTCAAATGCGGGAGGGCGTACACCGCCCTGTGTAGGAGCGAGCTTGCTCGCGAAAAATATCAACGATAACGCGTGCTTCCTGAATGAGCGCGGTGCCTGTGAGCTTTTCGCGAGCAAGCTCGCTCCTACAAAAGCCAGCGGTGGCCAGTGAAAGATGTATTTGCAGGCAAGCCCCGCCCACATTTGATCTCACTGGCTGCAAGGGCGTTGACAACACAGGGAATCCCTCACACTATTTCCGCATAGTCATACGACAACCTACAACAAAAAATCGGAATGCCCATGACCACCACCACGCCTACTCCTTTCAACCGCATCCTGCTTACCGGCGCCGCCGGCGGCCTGGGTAAAGTCCTGCGCGAACGCATGCGTCCCTACGCCACTGTGCTGCGCTTGTCAGACATCGCCGACATGGCCCCCGCCGCCGCCCATGAAGAAGTGCAACCCTGCGATCTTTCCGACAAACAAGCCGTGCACCATCTGGTCGAAGGCGTCGATGCGATCCTGCACTTTGGCGGCGTGTCGGTGGAGCGTCCCTTTGAAGAAGTGCTCGGCGCCAATATCAGTGGCGTCTTCCACATCTACGAAGCCGCGCGCCGTCATGGAGTCAAGCGTGTGATCTTCGCCAGCTCCAATCACGTGATCGGCTTCTACAAGCAGAGCGAACAACTCGATGCCCATTCACCGCGCCGTCCGGACAGCTACTACGGCCTGTCCAAGTCCTATGGCGAAGACATGGCGAGTTTCTACTTCGATCGCTACGGCATCCAGACCGTGAGCATCCGTATCGGCTCGTCGTTCCCGCAACCACAGAACCGCCGGATGATGCACACCTGGTTGAGCTTCGACGACCTGACCCAACTGCTCGAGCGCGCGCTGTACACCCCAGACGTGGGGCACACCGTGGTCTACGGCATGTCGGACAACCTCGACACCTGGTGGGACAACCGCTATGCCGCGCACCTGGGCTTTGCCCCCAGGGACAGCTCCGAAGTGTTCCGCGCCCAGGTCGAGGCCCAGCCGCCGGTGGCGGACGATGACCCGGCCAGAATCTATCAGGGCGGCGCGTTCTGCGCGGCAGGCCCGTTCGGTGACTGAGTTCACGTAACCCAAGGGAATGAGTGGCGATGAGTGCAGAATTGATTGTCGACGCCCGCAACTCCGTCGGCGAATGCCCGGTGTGGGTGCCCGAGGAAAATGCCCTGTACTGGGTGGATATCCCCAATGGTCGGCTGCAGCGCTGGAACGCCGCCACGGGCCAGGTCGCAACGTGGCAAGCCGCGCAGATGCTCGCCTGTATTGCTCGCACTGACAAAGGCAATTGGGTCGCCGGCATGGAGTCCGGGTTTTTCCAACTGACCCCGCACAGCGATGGCAGTCTCGACACTAAGCCCCTGGCAAGTGTCACGCATCCACGCCCGGACATGCGCCTCAACGATGGGCGTTGCGACCGCCAGGGCCGTTTCTGGGCCGGCAGCATGGTGCTGAACATGGGCCTGAACGCCGCCGAAGGCATCTTGTATCGCTACGCAGCCGGCTCGGCGCCCCATGCCCAACTGGACGGTTTCATTACCTTGAACGGCCTGGCCTTCAGCCCCGACGGCCGTACGATGTACGCCTCGGATTCACACCCGTTGGTGCAACAAATCTGGGCCTTCGACTACGACATTGATACCGGCACGCCATCCAACCGCCGCGTGTTTGTCGACATGCATCGACACCTCGGTCGGCCCGACGGTGCGGCGGTAGACGCGGACGGCTGCTACTGGATCTGCGCCAACGACGCCGGTTTGGTGCACCGCTTCACCCCGGACGGTCGCCTCGACCAGTCCCATCACGTACCGGTGAAAAAACCCACCATGTGCGCCTTTGGCGGCAGTCGCCTGGACACCCTGTACGTCACCTCGATCCGTGACGACCCGAGTGAGCAGTCACTGTCCGGCGGCGTGTTCGCCCTCAACCCAGGCGTCCAGGGGCTGCCCGAACCGCGCTTCATCCTCTAGCGGCAGCAGCGCCGCGCACGCGCTGGAAATCAAAGTTGACCAGGCGCACATGCGCAAGGTCATCGACGTCGAAATTGGCGACGAGATCCTCGCCAAAATCACCCACTCCGAGTTCGGGCTAGTGGCCCTGGCCGCCCAGGCTGACGAGCGCGGGTTGTGGGCTTGCAGTGTGTCAGTCTGGGCATCTTTGACTGACACACCGCTATCGGGGGCAAGCCCCCTCCCACATTTGCTCCCTGTTGTGTCAGGGTCAGGGGGGTGAGTTTTTAAGGCGCCCTGCCGTGTCAATACTCACCACCACCGACAACCCCGGCCGCAACCGTTCACTCTCGGCCTGGTCCGGGTCCACGGTGATCCGCACCGGCACGCGCTGGGCGATCTTGAGGAAGTTGCCGGTGGCGTTGTCCGCCTGCAACAGGCTGAACTCGGAACCAGTGGCCGGGGAAATATGCTGCACCGTGCCGTGAAACCTGCGGTGGTTCAACGCATCCACGGTGAAGGTCACCGGCTGGCCGACCTGCACATTGTCCATCTGGGTTTCTTTCATATTGGCAATCACCCACAACTGCTTGGGCACCAGCGCCATCAACTGCGCGCCGGAGTTGACGTAGGCCCCGAGGCGCACGCCAATCTGCCCCAACTGGCCATCCCGGGGCGCGGTGATGCGGGTGTTGGACAGGTCGATCCGCGCCAATTCCACCGCCGCCTCTGCGCTGGCCACCGCCGCCTCCAGGGAGCCGCGATTGACGATCACCGTTTGCAGGTCCTGCCGCGCGATTTCCAGGCTGGCCTGGGCCTGGGCCACGGCAGCGACCGTTTGGGCATTGGCGGCGCGGGTCACGTCCAGCTCACGCTTGGACACCGAGCCGTCGCTGATCAATTCTTCATTGCGGCGCAGGTCGGCGGTACTTTTGCGCGCCTGCGCCTGGCTGTCGACCAGCGCAGCCTGACGCAACTTGATGGTCGCTTCGGCACTGTTGCGTTGCTGCACCACATTGGCCAGCGAAGCCTTCTGCACCGCCAGTTGCGCCAGGGCCTGGTCCAGGCGCTGCTTGTAGATGCGATCATCGAGGCGCACCAGCAGGTCACCGGCTTTCACATACTGGAAATCCTGCACCGGCACTTCGAATACGTAGCCGCTGAGCTGCGGGCCGATGATCGTCACCTGCCCACGCACCAGGGCATTCTCGGTGGTTTCCACGGCGCTGCTGAACGGCGGCAGTTGCCACGCGTACAGCACGATCAGCACGCCGACAATGGCAACGGCGGCAAAGCCCAGGGACGAAAGGAGGCGTACCCGCAATGAACGCGGCTCGGTCACGGCGGCGCCCGGTGGCGTGGTGCCCTCGGGCGTGGAAGCGATGGCGTTGGTGGTCGTGGTCGTGGGTTCGGTCATGAAGAGGCGCCGACAGGTTGAACAGGAGGGGTTGCTGCTTTGGTGGTGCTCATCAGCCACAGGCTGCGGATAAAGATCCAGATCATGGTCAGGATCGCGATAATCGCAATCAACATGAAGACATCGTTGTACGCCATGACGTTCGCCTCACGGGTGGCCGCCGTGGCCAGGCTGCGAATGCCCATGAGGTTGCGCAGCTCCGGGTCGGCGATGATGCCGCCATAGGCCGAGCCACCACTCTGCACCCGCGCCGCCACGCGGGGGTCGAGCAAGGTCAGGTGCTCGACGATCATGCTCGAATGGTACTTCTCGCGCACGATCTGGAAGGTGCCGAGCAATGCCGCGCCGATCAGGCCGCCGAGGTTCTGGCAAATCCCGAACATCACCGAAAAACTCACCAGGTTGCGCGGGTTGGTCAATACATTCTTGGTGCCCAGCACCATGGTCGGCCCGAGAAAGAAGGTCCCGCCGAAGCCTAGCAGGAACTGGCTGATATACAGGTTCTGCGGCCGCGTCAGGTTGCTGGAAAAACTGTCCATTACCGACCCCGTCGCCATCAGCGCCAGGGAAATGATCAGCGGCATCAACAGATGCGCCGGGTTGATCGTCAAGGCGCTGACCACCAGCCCGGCAATCGCCCCGGCCAGCATCACCACGTACAAGGTGTGCATCTGCTGGTAACTCATGTTCAGCATCTGCATAAAACCCACCGCGCCGGTGGATTGTTCCGACAGCACCATCCGAATCAGGATCACCGCCAAGGCCAGGCGAATCATGGTGCCGCTGCCCAGCCAGCGGGTCATCAGCAGCGGGTTGGCGCGGTTATGCTCGATGGCCAACCCGGCCATGATCAGCACCAGCGAACAGGCCGAGGCGATGCCGATCCAGGGCGCTTCCAGCCACCAGTCGATGCGCCCCAGGGACAACACCGCGCAGAGCAAGGCGACGCCGGTGGCCAGGATCGCGAAGGTGAGGAAGTCGAGTTTTTCGAAGGTCTTGAACCGGTCGCCGGGCGGCAACTTGAGCAAAAACACACAACCCAGGCAGATCAGCGCCAGGCCCAGCTCGAACAGGTACAAGCCACGCCATTCGGCGATTTGCAGCAAATCTTCGGAGAACAGCCGCGCCAGGGGTAGCGCAAGCTGCGCGGTGCCCAGCCCCAGCACCAGGGATCTGAGGCGCCACTTGGCCGGGAACGCCTGGATCATGTAGTACAAGCCCAACGAACTCAGCGCCGCCCCCACCATGCCGTGGGCCGCCCGCACGGCGATGGCCGAGTTTAGGTCGTTGACGAACAAGTGGCCGAAGGTCACCAGCGCATACAACACCAGGAACACTTCGGTAAACGCCCGCAGGCCGAACTGCTGGCGAAACTTCACCAGCAGCAGGTTCATGCACACGTTGGTCATCACATAGGCGGCGGGCAGCCAGGCCATTTCCGCCGTGGTCGCGCCCAGGGCGCCTTGCAGGTATTGCAGATTGGCGATGACCAGCGCGTTGCCCAGGCCACCCGTGATTGCCACCAGCACACCTACCAACGCAAACAGCCAGCGTTTGTGGGTGGGGTGCAGCGGCGTCGACGGCGAACCGGGCAGGCTCGGCCGCTCGTGGGGCTGCCAGGTGTGGGGGGTGTATTTATCCATTCGGTGACCTTGATGAACCGACGTGCAAGGCCGGTGAAACCATTACTGGGAGAACAGTAACCTGAGGTACGTTCATCTCGCCATCTATCAAGCGTGCACGGTCAACACTGTTCAGTCGATCGTTCCTTTTTGATCGTTCCCACGCTCCGCGTGGGAACGATCATCAGGTCCGGAGCAAAGCATTCATCAGCATTCCAGCCGCCACCAGCACACATAAACCGGCAAACCCCACTTGCAACGCACGCGCAGGAATCACTGAGCACAAGCGACGTCCGGCCAACATGCCGGCAATACTCGCCACAATAAATCCCCAGCCCACCGGCTCGATGTTCACCCCGGCATGAAAGGCCCCCACCACACCGATCAACGACAGCAGGCTGACCACCATCAACGAGGTCGCGACGATCCCGCGCATCTGCACATCGGTGAGTTGCTTGAACGCCGGTACGATCAGAAAACCGCCGCCCACGCCGAGCAAACCCGAGACCGCGCCGGTCACCGCGCCCAGTGCCGCCAGGGTGGCAGTGCATTTGGCGGTCCAGGCCAGGCGTCCGGTCTGCTGGTTGAGCATGCAGTTCTTCTGGCCCCAGGACGCCGCGCCATGGTCACTCGGCCCGGCCTCGACCTTTTCGCGCCGCACCATGCGCCAGGCCACCAGCACCATGAGCGCGCTGAACAAGCCCATCAGCACCGGCTCCGACAGTTGATGAGCGACGAACACACCGAGCGGTGAAAACAGCGCGCCCAGCAAGGCGATCAATAACGCGGCGCGATAACGCACCAGGCCATGGCGCAGGCCGTCAATCGCCCCCACCGCCGCCGCTGCGCCTACCGCAAGCAAGGACACCGGCGCGGCCTGGGTCATCGTCAACCCCAGCCCCAGCACCAGCGCCGGTACCCCGAGGATACCGCCGCCTGCACCGGTCAGGCCCATGACCAGGCCCATCAATACACCCAACATACTGGCCAGCAGCATTCAGTCCACCTTGCTCAGGCGGGTCAGCCACTCGCGGCCCTTGAGCATGCCGTTCCAGTAGAACCACGGCAGCAACGTGGCCTTGAGGAACCACATCGAGCGGCGCGCCCGGGTGGGGTTGAGGGGAAAGGTCGGCAGCAGCTTGCCGCCGTAGCCGAACTCGGCCAGCACCACCTTGCCCTTCTCCACCGTCAACGGGCAGGAGCCGTAGCCGTCGTATTTGAGCGGCAGCGGCGCTTGTTTGCGCAGGGCCAGCAGGTTCTCGGCCACCACCACGATCTGCTTGCGCACCGCCGCCGCCGTCTTGGCGTTGGAGGTGCCGCACACGTCGCCCAGGCCGAAGATGTGCGGATAGCGCAGGTGTTGCAGGCTGTGGGGGTTTACTTCGCACCAGCCTGCAGCGTCGGCCAGCGGGCTTTGGCGGATAAAATCCGGGGCGACTTGCGGCGGGACCACATGCAGCAGATCAAAAGCCTTTTCGACGACGCTGACCTTGCCTTCGGCGTCCTTGACTTCAAACCAGGCTTTGCGCGCCGGGCCGTCGACCTTCACGAGGTTGGCATTGAACGCCAGCCGTGCGTTGTATTTCTCGACGTACTTCATCAACGGCGGCACAAAGGTCGCCACGCCGAACAGCGCGGCACCGGCCAGGTTAAATTCGACGTCGATGTTTTTCAGGCTGCCCTGCCTGAGCCAGTGATCGCAGGACAGGTACATGGCCTTCTGCGGCGCACCGGCGCATTTGATCGGCATGGCCGGCTGGGTGAAGAGCGCCTTGCCACCCTTGAGCTGCTGCACCAGTTGCCAGGTGTAGGCCGCGTGTTCGTAACTGTAGTTGGAGGTGACGCCGTGGCGACCGAGGGTATCCTGCAGGCCCTCGATCTTTTCCCAGGCCAGGCGCAGGCCGGGGCAGACGATCAGGTTGTTCCAGGTGACGCGCTGGCCGCTGTCGAGCACCAGGGTCTGCTCGTCAGGCAATAACTCGCTGGCGGCGGCCTGGATCCAGGTGACCCCGTTGGGCAGTACGTCGGCCAGCGGGCGCCGGGTCTTTTGCAGGTCGTAGGCGCCGCCGCCCACCAGGGTCCAGGCGGGCTGATAGCAATGGAAGTCGTTGGGTTCGATCAGGATGATGTTCAGTTGCGGGTCGCGCTTGAGCAGGCTGGCCAGCAGGCCGATGCCTGCCGAGCCGCCGCCGATGACGACGATATCGCCACTGATGGTGGGTCCCCAGTGTTGTTCGGTCATTGTCTACTGCCTTTTTCAGTCAATGCACACAAGGGTCGCTGCCGGATGGCGTCACGCCCAGCTTTTTATCACCGCGCCGCAGTACAGGCCGGACAGGGTCTTCATCACTTGAATCACTTCGTGGCTGGCCAGCCCGTAGAAGATGTATTTACCTTCCCGACGGGTGGCGACCAACCCTTCGTCCCGCAAAATGCCCAACTGTTGTGACAGCGTGGGCTGGCGCACGCCCGTCTGGGCTTCCAGCTCGCCGACGTTGCGTTCGCCCAGGGTCAACTGGCAGAGGATCAACAAGCGGTCCTCATTGGCCAACGCCTTGAGCAAGGAACAGGCCTTGGACGCCGATGCACGCAATTGGGCGACTTCGCCCTCACTCAACGTAGATTCCATTTGCCTCGGCTCCTTTATCTCACTTAAGCTCAAAACATTATGTTTAAACGTAAACTGATTGTAACCACTTTTTTCTTTACCGGGGATAGCCGCCATGCCAGCGTTGATTCAAGCCTTTCTGGACGAGGCATCGTCGACCTACACCTACATCGTCTATGAAGCCGACGGCGGCCCCTGCGCCATCGTCGATTCAGTGCTCAACTACGACCCGGCGTCCGGGCGCACCGATACCGCACAGGCCGACAAGGTAATTGCCTTCGTGCGCGCGCATGGCCTGCAGGTGCAGTGGCTGCTGGAAACCCACGCCCACGCCGATCACTTGTCCGCCGCGCCGTACCTGCGCCGCACCCTGGGCGGCAAGATTGCGATCGGCCAGTCCATCAGCAAGGTGCAGGGTGTGTTCAAGGACCTGTTCAACCTGGAGCCGGCGTTCCGTGTCGATGGTTCGCAGTTCGATCACCTGTTTGCGCCGGATGAAATCTTTCATATCGGCGGCTTGCAGGCCCAGGCGCTGCATGTACCTGGGCATACCCCGGCGGACATGGCCTACCTGATCGATGGCCGCTTGATCCTGGTGGGCGACACCCTGTTCATGCCCGACGTCGGCACCGCCCGCTGCGACTTCCCCGGCGGCGACGCGCGGCAGCTGTACGCGTCGATGCGCAAGCTGCTGGCGTTCCCGCCTGAAACCCGGCTGTACGTGTGCCATGACTATCCACCCGAGGGCCGCGATGCCAGGTGCCAGACCACGGTGGCCGAACAGCGCGCGGAGAATATCCATGTGCATGACGGCGTGGATGAGGCGGCGTTTGTCGCGATGCGCACCACCCGGGATGCCGGGCTGGGCATGCCCACGTTGTTGCTGCCGGCGATCCAGGTGAATGTGCGGGCGGGGCATATGCCGCCGGCGGAAGACAATGGCGTCACCTATCTCAAGATCCCGCTTAACCAACTTTGAAATGCAGCCAAATGTGTGGAAGAGGGAAAGCCTTGATACTTGTAGGAGCGAGCTTGCTCGCGAAAAACGTCAACGATAACGCGTGCTTCCTGAATGAACGCGGTGCCTGTGAGTTTCTCGCGAGCAAGCTCGCTCCTACAACCATTTGGGCCTGCCCCCTCCCACATTTGGTTCGGTGTTGAATCAGGAGCCCAGGTTTATGCCGTTGGCCGGCAGCGGCAGCGCGGTTTTGTAGCGCACCTGCTTCAAGGCAAAACTGGAGCGGATATTCGCCACCCCCGGCACCTTGGTCAGAAAATCCATCATGAAACGCTCCAGCGCCTGGATCGTCGGCACCAGCACCCGGATCAGGTAATCCGGGTCGCCGGCCATCAGGTAACACTCCATCACTTCCGGCCGGTCCGAGATCGCGCCTTCAAATTGCTGCAACGCCAGTTCATTCTGCTTTTCCAGGCTCACATGGATGAACACGTTGACATGCAGCCCCAGCAGGTCGGCGTCCAGCAACGTGACCTGCTCGCGAATCAGCCCCAACTCCTCCATCGCCTTCACCCGATTGAAGCACGGCGTGGGCGACAGGTTGACCGAACGGGCGAGGTCGGCGTTGGTGATGCGGGCATTCTCCTGCAGGGCGTTGAGAATGCCGATATCGGTACGGTCCAGTTTGCGCATGAGACAAAGTCACCTGTTTATTATGTTTATGCAGATTTTTTATCCGTAAATGATCTGGAGCGCAACGAAACACAGATAAATATTCTTCTACGCCACGCCTATGATTGTTGTAGGACAAGATTTCTTCTACCCGAAGACTGACTGTCAGCTAGCGCGCCCACTACAAGAAATTCACAAGATCGAGCGTAGAAAGCCATGACCCAGCCGTATGCACCGCTGCGCCTGCACGTTCCCGAACCCTCGGGCCGCCCGGGCTGCAAGACCGACTTCACCTACCTGCGCCTGACCGACGCCGGCCTGGTACGCAAACCCGCCATCGACGTAGAACCGTCCGACACCGCCGACCTGGCCAAGGGCTTGATCCGCGTGCTCGACGACCAGGGCCAGGCCCTGGGCCCGTGGGCCGAGGGCGTCAGCGCCGACGTCATGCGCAAAGGCATGCGCGCGATGCTCAAGACGCGCATCTTCGACAACCGCATGGTGGTCGCCCAGCGTCAGAAAAAAATGTCGTTCTACATGCAAAGCCTTGGCGAAGAAGCCATCGGCAGCGCCCAGGCCCTGGCCTTGAACATCGACGACATGTGCTTCCCCACCTATCGCCAGCAAAGCATCCTGATGGCCCGCGACGTGCCGCTGGTGGACCTGATCTGCCAACTGCTGTCCAACGAGCGCGACCCGCTCAAGGGCCGCCAGTTGCCGATCATGTACTCGGTCAAGGACGCTGGTTTCTTCACCATTTCCGGTAACCTCGCCACCCAGTTCGTACAAGGTGTGGGCTGGGGCATGGCGTCGGCGATCAAGGGTGATACCAAGATCGCCTCGGCCTGGATCGGCGACGGCGCTACCGCAGAATCGGACTTCCACACCGCCCTGACCTTTGCCCACGTGTACCGTGCGCCGGTGATCCTCAACGTGGTCAACAACCAGTGGGCCATCTCCACCTTCCAGGCCATTGCCGGCGGTGAAGCCACCACGTTCGCCGGACGCGGCGTCGGTTGCGGTATCGCCTCCCTGCGCGTCGACGGCAACGACTTTATTGCCGTGTACGCCGCCTCCGCCTGGGCCGCAGAGCGCGCGCGCCGCAACCTGGGGCCGACCTTGATCGAGTGGGTCACCTACCGCGCCGGTCCGCACTCCACCTCCGATGATCCGTCCAAGTACCGCCCCGCCGATGACTGGAGCCACTTCCCGTTGGGCGACCCGATTGCCCGCCTCAAACAGCACCTGATCAGGATTGGCCAGTGGTCCGACGAGGAACACGCGGCGGTCAGTGCCGAACTTGAAGCCGAAGTCATCGCTGCGCAAAAACAGGCCGAACAGTACGGCACCCTCGCCGGCGGGCAGATTCCAAGCGCCGCGACCATGTTCGAAGACGTTTATAAAGAGATGCCGGAGCACTTGAAGCGCCAGCGTCAAGAGCTGGGGGTCTGACATGAACGATCACAACAACAGCATCGAACTGGAAACCGCCATGACCACCACCACCATGACCATGATCCAGGCCCTGCGCTCGGCCATGGATGTGATGCTTGAACGGGACGACAACGTGGTGGTGTTCGGCCAGGACGTCGGTTACTTCGGCGGCGTGTTCCGCTGTACCGAAGGTTTGCAGACCAAGTACGGCAGCTCGCGGGTATTCGACGCGCCGATTTCCGAAAGCGGCATCATCGGCGTGGCGGTGGGCATGGGCGCCTACGGTCTGCGCCCGGTCGCGGAAATCCAGTTTGCCGACTACGTCTACCCCGCCACCGACCAGATCATCTCCGAGGCCGCGCGCCTGCGTTATCGCTCGGCGGGCCAGTTCACCGCGCCCCTGACCATGCGCATGCCCTGCGGCGGCGGCATCTACGGCGGCCAGACCCACAGCCAGAGTATCGAAGCGGTGTTCACCCAGGTCTGCGGCCTGCGCACGGTGATGCCGTCCAACCCCTATGACGCCAAGGGCCTGCTGATCGCCTCCATCGAAAACGATGACCCGGTGATCTTCCTTGAACCCAAGCGCCTGTATAACGGCCCGTTCGATGGCCATCACGACCGCCCGGTCACCCCGTGGTCGAAACACCCGCAAGCGCAAGTGCCGGACGGTTACTACACCGTGCCGCTGGACGTGGCCGCCATCGTGCGTCCGGGTTCGGCCGTGACCGTGCTGACCTACGGCACCACCGTGTATGTGTCGCAGGTCGCCGCCGAAGAAACCGGCATCGACGCCGAAGTCATCGACCTGCGCAGCCTGTGGCCGCTGGACCTGGACACCATCGTCAAGTCGGTGAAAAAGACCGGCCGTTGCGTGGTGGTGCACGAAGCCACGCGCACCTGCGGTTTTGGCGCCGAGCTGGTCGCCCTGGTGCAGGAGCACTGCTTCCATCACCTGGAAGCGCCGATCGAGCGCGTCACCGGCTGGGACACGCCCTACCCGCACGCGCAGGAGTGGGCGTATTTCCCAGGCCCGTCCCGAGTGGGCGCGGCGTTGAAACGGGTCATGGAGGTCTGAATGGGCACGCACGTAATCAAGATGCCGGACATTGGCGAAGGCATCGCGGAAGTTGAACTGTCGCAGTGGCATGTGAAGGTCGGCGACCTGGTCGTCGAAGACCAGGTGCTGGCGGATGTGATGACCGACAAGGCGATGGTGGACATTCCCTCGCCGGTCCACGGCAAGGTGATTTCCCTGGGTGGCGAGCCGGGTGAAGTCATGGCGGTGGGCAGTATTTTGATCAGCATTGAAGTGGAAGGCGCCGGTAACGCCAGGGAAGCGCCGGCCGTGGCCGCACCGGTGGAAAAAGCCACGCCGGTGGTGGAGAGCACGCCGGAACCGGTTCAAAGCAAGCCTGCACCTGTGGCGGCCAAAGTCCAGGCACCCGTGGCCCGGGAGGCCAATGAGCGCCCGCTGGCCTCCCCCGCCGTGCGCAAGCATGCCCTCGATGCGGGTATCCCGTTGCGCCTGGTACAGGGCTCCGGCCCGGCCGGGCGAATCCTGCATGAAGACCTCGAGGCTTACCTTCAGCAAGGCGCCAGCCCAGCCTCGGCCGCCGCCAACCCTTACACCGAACGCACCGACGAGCACCAGATCCCGGTGATCGGCATGCGCCGCAAGATCGCCCAGCGCATGCAGGACGCCACCCGCCGCGCCGCGCATTTCAGCTACGTGGAAGAAATCGACGTCACCGCGCTGGACGAGTTGCGCGTGCACCTCAATGACAAACACGGCGCCACGCGCGGCAAGCTGACGTTGCTGCCCTTTATCGTGCGCGCCATGGTGGTGGCACTGCGCGATTTCCCGCAGATCAACGCGCGCTATGACGACGAAGCCCAAGTCATCACCCGCCTCGGCGCGGTGCATGTGGGCGTCGCCACCCAGAGCGACGTCGGCCTGATGGTGCCGGTGGTGCGCCACGCCGAAGCCCGTAGCCTGTGGGGCACTGCCGAAGAAATCACACGTTTGGCCAACGCCGCGCGCAATGGCAAGGCCAGCCGCGAAGAGCTGTCGGGCTCGACCATCACCCTGACCAGCCTCGGCGCGCTGGGCGGCATTGTCAGCACGCCGGTGCTGAACCTGCCGGAAGTGGCGATTGTCGGCGTCAACCGCATCGTCGAGCGGCCGATGGTGATAAAGGGCCAGATCGTGGTACGCAAGATGATGAACCTCTCCAGCTCGTTCGATCACCGTGTGGTCGATGGCATGGACGCGGCGCAATTCATCCAGGCCGTGCGCGGCCTGCTCGAACAACCCGCCAGCCTGTTCCTGGAGTAAGGGCATGACTCAGACACTACACACCACGCTGCTGATCATCGGCGGCGGCCCTGGCGGTTACGTGGCCGCGATTCGCGCCGGCCAACTGGGCATCCCGACCCTTTTGGTGGAAGGCCAGGCGCTGGGCGGCACCTGCCTGAACATCGGCTGCATTCCGTCCAAGGCCTTGATCCATGTGGCCGAGCAATTCCAGCAGACGGTACACCACAGCCAGGGCTCGCCACTGGGCATCGAAGTGGACGTGCCCACCCTGGACATTCGCAAAAGCGTGGAATGGAAAGACGGCATCGTCGACCGCCTGACCACCGGCGTCGCCGCGTTGTTGAAAAAGCACAAGGTGCAGGTGATCCATGGCTGGGCCAGGGTGGTGGACGGCAAGACCGTCGACGTCGGCGAGCAGCGCATCCAGTGCGAACACCTGCTGCTGGCCACCGGTTCGAAAAGCGTCGAGTTGCCGATGCTGCCGCTGGGCGGGCCGGTCATTTCATCCACCGAAGCCCTGGCCCCGAACCACGTACCGAAGCGGCTGATCGTGGTGGGTGGCGGTTACATCGGCCTGGAACTGGGCATCGCCTATCGCAAGCTGGGGGCCGACGTCAGCGTGGTCGAGGCCCAGGAGCGCATCCTGCCGGCCTATGACGCCGAACTGACCCAGCCGGTTAACGAGTCGATCAAGCAACTCGGCATAAAGCTGTACCTCAAGCACAGCGTCAGCGGCTTTGCCGATAACTGCCTGCAAGTGCGCGACCCGAATGGCGACACCCTGTCGCTGGAGACGGACCAGGTGCTGGTGGCCGTGGGTCGCAAACCCCACACCCAGGGCTTCAACCTCGAAGCGCTGAACCTGGACATGAACGGCGCCGCGATCAAGATCGACAGCCGCTGCCAGACCAGCATGCGCAATGTGTATGCCATTGGCGACCTGAGCGGCGAGCCCATGCTGGCACATCGGGCCATGGCCCAGGGCGAGATGGTCGCCGAACTGATCAGCGGCAAAGCCCGCGAATTCAACCCGGCGGCGATTCCGGCGGTGTGCTTTACCGACCCGGAACTGGTGGTGGTGGGCAAATCCCCGGACGAGGCCAAGGCTGCCGGCCTGGACTGCATCGTGTCGAGCTTCCCGTTCGCCGCCAACGGGCGGGCCATGACCCTGGAGTCGAAAACCGGCTTCGTGCGGGTGGTGGCGCGGCGTGACAATCACCTGATTGTCGGCTGGCAGGCGGTGGGAGCCGGGGTGTCGGAACTGTCCACTGCGTTTGGCCTGAGCCTGGAAATGGGCTCGCGCCTGGAGGATGTGGCCGGCACTGTCCATGCCCATCCGACCTTGGGTGAAGCTGTGCAGGAAGCGGCGTTGCGGGCGTTGGGGCATGCGTTGCATCTGTAAAACCGTGGCGAGGCCATCGGGGGCAAGCCCCCTCCCACATTTGGAATGCATTTCAAATGTGGGAGCGGGCTTGCCCCCGATAGCAGTGGATCAGCCGATAGAGATGTGGAATGGTCCAACCGCCCGCTCCCACACCGGCCCAGAATGCAGTATTGTTGAGCCCATCCAGAAAAAAATCCGACTTGACCAGAGATTAGAGGGTGTCATGGGTAACGAAAGCATCAATTGGGACAAGCTGGGTTTTGACTACATCAAGACCGACAAGCGGTTTCTCCAGGTCTGGAAAAACGGCGAATGGCAAGCAGGCACCCTGACCGACGACAACGTGCTGCACATCAGCGAGGGCTCCACCGCCCTGCACTATGGCCAGCAGTGCTTTGAAGGCCTCAAGGCCTACCGCTGCAAGGACGGCTCGATCAACCTGTTCCGTCCGGACCAGAACGCCGCGCGCATGCAACGCAGCTGCGCCCGCCTGCTGATGCCGCATGTGTCGACCGAAGACTTCATCGAAGCCTGCAAACAGGTGGTCAAGGCCAACGAGCGCTTCATCCCGCCTTACGGCAGCGGCGGCGCGCTGTACCTGCGCCCGTTCGTGATCGGCACCGGTGAAAACATCGGTGTGCGCACCGCGCCGGAGTTCATCTTCTCGGTGTTCGCCATCCCGGTCGGTGCCTATTTCAAAGGCGGCCTGGTGCCCCACAACTTCCAGATCTCCACCTTCGACCGCGCCGCGCCACAGGGCACCGGTGCCGCCAAAGTGGGCGGTAACTACGCCGCCAGCCTGATGCCGGGCTCGGAAGCGAGGAAATCCGGCTTCGCCGACGCGATCTACCTGGACCCGATGACCCATTCGAAAATCGAAGAAGTCGGCTCGGCCAACTTCTTCGGCATCACCCACGACAACCAGTTCATCACGCCGAAGTCGCCTTCGGTGCTGCCGGGCATCACCCGCCTGTCGCTGATCGAACTGGCCCAGAGCCGCCTGGGCCTGACCGTGGTCGAGGGCGAGGTGTTCATCGACAAGCTCGACCAATTCAAGGAAGCCGGCGCCTGCGGCACCGCTGCGGTGATCTCGCCGATCGGCGGCATCCAGTACAACGACAAGCTGCACGTGTTCTACAGCGAAACCGAAGTGGGCCCGATTACCCAGAGACTCTACCAAGAGCTGACGGGCGTGCAGACCGGTGACGTTGAAGCGCCGGCGGGTTGGATCGTCAAGGTCTGATAGCCACAACGCAAAACCCAATGTGGGAGGGGGCTTGCCCCCGATAGCGGTGGATCAGTCAATATTTCGGTGACTGACACACTGCAATCGGGGGCAAGCCCCCTCCCACATTTGATCTCCTGTGTCCTTAAGATCGGGCAGGAATATTCCCGGCAATCTTCTTGCCCATGCTGATCCTCGGTTCCACCCCATACCCCAACGCCTCGTAGAACCCCACCACTGCGTCATTGCCGCCATTGATCTGCAGGTTGATCTTCATGCAACCCAGCGCCGTCAACGCCTGTTCCGCGTGACGCACCAGCGATGATCCCAGGCCGTGGCGACGATAGTCGGCATGCACCGCCACCGAATACAGCCAACCACGATGGCCGTCGTAGCCGGCGAGAATCGTCCCTATCACCGCTTTTTTATCGGTCGCGACAAAGAACAACCCGTCATTGACCGCCAGCTTTTTATCGATCGCCAGGCTCGGCAGGTTATGCGCGGTGTCATAGCCGAACGCCGCCCGCCACAACTCAACCACTTGCGCACGGTGCTGACGGTCGCGATACGGGCCGATGGGATGCCGGGACAGCAGGGCCTTTTCCATGACCAGCGTGCGTTCATTGCCATGATAGACATCGCGCACAGTGTGAAACCCCAGCTTGCTGTAGAACGGCTCGGCGGTCAGCGAGGACGGCACGCTCAACACCGTCACCCCGGCTTCGCGGGCGCGCAGTTCGATCTCGATCATCAACAGTCGCCCAATGCCCTGCCCTTGCAGCGCCGGGTTGACGAACACCGAGCGCACCACATTGGCATCAAGCGCGGCGGTGGCGACGATCAGCTGATCCCGGGTGGCCACCAGCACGACACGGCGCTTGAGCAGCGCCAGCACGGCCTCGGGCGTGAAATGACTGGCCACTCGGGCAATCACGTCCGCCGGGTAATCCTGTGCATTGCTGCTGTGCAAGGCCGCCAGGATGACCTGGCTGATCCCTTCGGCATCGGCGGTTTGGGCAAGACGAACAGCGGTAGACATGATTGCTCCTGGCTGAGGGCGCTCTGACAGACACCACCATACCAAGCCCTACCCACATGTTCTAACTGTGCCCGCTTGAAATGCGTTTGCCGGGCTTGGTGCCCACCAGCCTGGCCTGTCCATCCTTCTGCTTGCCCGTGCGCGCCTCGCTGATCAGCCCGGGAATCAACTTGCCTTCCGGCAGGTTCTTCCAGAACCGGCTCGGCAGATGCCCCTCCATCACCTTGGGGTTCAAGCGCGCCGGGTTGAAGATGTGACTGTAATAGGTCAACCACATGGCGCTGTGCGGGTCGTCGACATTTTGCGCCAGTTGCTGCCACGCCTCGGGGCACCGGCGTTGGTGAATCAGTTGCTCGCCATCGTAATACACCCCATCCAGCGGCGTTGCGATCATCCAGCGATGCCGGCCCATGCGCCCGATAAAATGCTGGCTGGCACTGTGCAAAATATCATGGGCCGGCTCATGCCAGGCCACGTACTCCGGCAGCTCGGGCCCTGCCTCGGCCGGCAGTGCAATGAACCGCACGAACGCATGCAAGTGGTGAGCTTCACGGCTGACCTGCTTGATGCGGCGCTGCAACTCGCTGCCCAATTTGTCACCTGCCAACATGGCCGTGCGGTCGCCATGGCTGACCCGCCACAACACCTCATACAACAAACTCCAGCGCTGATCGCCCTGGTAGCAGGCAGCCGACTCCAGCAGTTGCAGCAAGGCCTTGGGAATGCGCGCCTGGAACGGGCCCAACCCGGAAGGAATGGGCTCGTCGGTGGCAAACAGATCCGCCACCTCGGTTGCGCCCCAGCTCACCTGGCTGGGGTCGACCTGATGGCTGAGCAGCCAGCGCGCCTGTTCGCGCCAGGTGCTGAACAGGTTGTCGCATTCCAGGCTGATCATCCCCACAACCCCATCTGTTGCGGTTGCGGGCGATCGCGCAGCTGTTCGCGCAGCAACACACTGGTGCTGTCAGCCTGCTGTGGGTGGTAATCGCTGGTGATGAAAAACGGCTTGGCCTTGGCCAGCACACAGCGCATGCGCGCCAGGTCTTCGAAGCGGATCTTGCGTTCGCGGCGCAGGTCCACCAGGCGCTGGGTGGTGCGCAGGCCAATGCCGGGGATACGCGCGATCAAGGTCGGTTCGGCGCGGTTAAGATCGAGGGGGAACACCTCGCGATGCTCCAGGGCCCACGCCAGCTTGGGGTCGATATCCAGCGCGAGGTCGCCGGGGCCTTCGAACAGCTCATTGGCGCTGAAGCCGTAGCTGCGCAACAGAAAGTCGGCCTGGTACAGACGATGCTCGCGCATCAGCGGCGGTGCGGCCAGGGGCACGCTCTTCGGACTGTTGGGAATCGGGCTGAACGCCGAGTAATACACACGGCGCAGCTTGTAGTTGCCATACAAGGCTTCGGCACCGTGCAGGATGGTGCTGTCATCGGTGTCGTCGGCGCCGACGATCATCTGCGTGCTCTGCCCGGCCGGCGCGAAGCGCGGTGCGCGGGGTTCGTTGAGCACCGTCTGTTCACCGGTGTAGATGGTCTGCATGGCCTGCTTGATCGAGACGATCTGTTTTTCCGGCGCCAGGGTTTGCAGGCTGGCATCGGTAGGCAGTTCGATATTCACGCTCAGGCGGTCGGCATAGCGCCCGGCCTCGGTGATCAACGCGGGGTCGGCTTCAGGAATGGTCTTGAGATGGATATAGCCGCGAAAATCGTGCTCCTCACGCAGCAACTTGGCGACCCGCACCAACTGCTCCATGGTGTAGTCGGCCGAGCGGATGATGCCGGAACTGAGAAACAGGCCGCTGACGCAATTGCGCTTGTAGAAGTCCAGGGTCAGGGTGACCACCTCTTCCGGGCTGAAGCGCGCGCGGGGCACATCGCTGGAACGGCGGTTGACGCAATACTGGCAGTCGTAGAGACAGAAGTTGGTGAGCAAAACCTTGAGCAGCGACACGCAACGGCCGTCGGGCGTATAGCTGTGGCAAATGCCCATGCCGTCGGTGGAACCCAGCCCGGCCTTGCCTTCGGAGCTGCGCTTGGGTGCGCCACTGCTGGCGCACGAAGCGTCGTACTTGGCGGCGTCGGCGAGAATGCTGAGCTTTTCGATCAACTGCATGGAGAGCTACCGGTACTGGTTTTTTGTACAGTATCAGCAGCCACCCCGTGTCACAAGTACCGCCTGTAGGAGCGAGGTGGGCGGCTGGCCCTTGCTCGTGAAGAACGCGAGGGCGCCGCGTTGATTCAGAAGAGGCGCGTTATCGTTGACGTTTTTCGCGAGCAAGCTCGCTCCTACAGACTCAGATCAGCTTGCGGTGGCGAGCAGCAGGTCCTGCACCGAGCGCGCGGTGCCACGACTGCGATCGTTCTCGTACAGCGACGCGGCAATTTCATCCGCCCGAATCGGCAGCACCGACAGTAATGTATCGCTCAGACCATGGCTGGCCTGGCTGAACCCCTGGATGTAGACGCCGGCCTTGCAGCGCTCGTCGGTGACGATGCGGTAGTCGCGGGCCACTTCGAAATCGCCTATGTAGGCTTGGAGCGGCGCGAGCAGTTCGCGGTGCATCTGGCGTTCGTAACCGGTGGCAAGGATTACCGCATCGTAGTGATTCACGCAGGTTTCGCCGGTGGCGTTGTTGCGCAGCGTCAGTTCGATGCCCAGCGGGCCGGGGGTGGCCTTTTCGACCACGGTCATGGTGCGAAATGCCTGGCGCGCGATGCCGGACACCTTCTGGCGATAGAAGATGCCGTAGATGCGCTCGATCAGGTCCAGGTCCACCACCGAGTAGTTGGTGTTCTGGTACTCGGCGACCAGGCGCTCACGTTCGGCGCCGACTTGCTGGAATACCAGGTCGGTAAAGGCCGGCGAGAACACTTCATTGACGAACGGGCTGTCATCCGCCGGCTTGAGCGCCGAACCGCGCAGAATCAGGTCGACCTGCACCGACGGGAAGCTGTCGTTGAGGTCGATAAAGGCTTCGGCGGCGCTCTGACCACCGCCGATCACCGCGATGCGCATCGGCTTGCCGTCGACACACGGCTGGCCGGCCATGCGCTCCAGGTACTGGGAATGGTGGAACACCCGGCTGTCGCCCTTGAGCGCCTTGAACGCCTCGGGAATACGCGGCGTGCCGCCGGCGCTGACCACCACCGAGCGCGTGGTGCGCACATGCTGCTCGCCCAGCGCATCGCGGGAAATCACGCGCAGCGCTTCAACCTGTTGCTGGTGCAGGATCGGCTCGATGGCCAGTACCTCTTCGCCGTAGCGGGCCTGGGCCTGGAATTGCCCGGCGACCCAGCGCAGGTAGTCGTTGTACTCCATGCGGCACGGGTAGAAGGTGCCCAGGTTGATGAAGTCCACCAGGCGGTCGTGGGCCTTGAGGTAATTGACGAAGGAATACGGACTGGTGGGGTTGCGCAGGGTCACCAGGTCCTTGAGGAAGGAAATCTGCAATTCGCTCTGGGTCACCAGGGTATTGCCGTGCCAGCGGTAGTCGGCCTGTTTGTCGAGGAACAGTACGTCCAGTTTGCCCTGGGCTTTCTCACGCTCCTGCAAGGCGATGGCCAGCGCCAGGTTCGAAGGGCCGAAGCCAATGCCGATCAGGTCGTGAACCGCGGGCGAAGCAATTGCCTGTGTCATTCCAGTGTCCTCTGGATAAGCCCCTTGGCGGTTGGGGCGGAATACCTTCATGGCCTGAACAACAGGCCGTGTGTTGATAGGAAACGAGGACAGTGAAATAAAATTTAACTAACAGCGCTTCAGTGCGCTTCCCACTCACGCATGCGCAACCGGCAGTGCTTCATGGCATTGACGATGTGCTTTTCCACCAGCGCGCGGGAAATGCACAGGCGCTCGGCGATTTGCAGGTGGGACAGGCCGTCGAGTTTGCGCAGCAGGAAACTGTCGCGGCAGGCCGCCGGCAGCTCGGCCAGGGCGCGTTCGAGCATCTCCAGGCGCTGGCTCTGGTCGTGGCTGGCGTGGGGTGAACACGGGGCGAAGCGTTCTTCAGCGTCCAGCACCTCCAGCGGCTCCACCTGGCGCAAGGCGTTGCGCCGATGGCCGTCGATCACCAGGTTCAGCGCCGTTCGGTACAGGAACGCGCGCGGCTGTTCGATCGGCGTGTCACTGGAGCGCTCCAGCACCCGCACATAGGCGTCATGCACCACATCCTCGGCCACCTGACGGTTGCCCAGCTTGGCGTTGAGGAAACACACCAGCTCGCGATAGTAGTTTTCCAACATGACTCCTGGCCCCATGGCCGTGGTGCGGACGATGCCAACCTGCGTAGAAACACAGCCATCGATGATGGCAGTTTGAGTATGTGCAATTTATAGTAATTCTCATCTACTTTTAAAGAAGTCTCGCATCAACGGTCGATTTTTTTCTTCGTCCGACCTGTAATCGCGCGTGTAACAGCCTAAATCCCCGGCGATTTTCTTCGTTTACCTGTCAGCTCTGCGCGACTGCGCCCCGATCTTTCCTGGCTGGAACCTACGCATGAAACGCCCTCGACCCGCCCGACGCGCCCTGCTTGTGGTGGCGTGCCTGATCCCCATCGTTGCGTTTGTCGCCTGGCAAGCCCTTGCGCCGGGCCGGGACGCCCTGGCCACCGTGACGGTCACCCGGGGCGATATCGAAAACAGCGTCACGGCCCTGGGCACCCTGCAACCGCGGCGCTATGTGGATGTCGGCGCCCAGGCTTCCGGGCAGATCCAGAAGATCCACGTCGAGGCCGGTGATCAGGTCAAGGAAGGCCAGTTGCTGGTGGAGATCGACCCGTCGACGCAAAAAGCCAAGCTCGACGCCAGCCGCTACGCCATCGAAAACCTGCAGGCGCAATTGCAGGAGCAGAAAGCCCAGCACGCCTTGGCGCGCCAGAAATACCAGCGTCAGCAACGCCTGAGCGCCGGTAACGCCACCCGCGAAGAAGATGTGCAAACCGCCAGGGCCGAACTGGACGCCACCCAGGCGCGGGTCGACATGTTCCAGGCCCAGATTCGCCAGGCCCGGGCCAGCCTGCGCAGCGACGAAGCGGAACTCGGTTACACGCGCATCTACGCGCCGATGGCCGGTACCGTGGTGGCGGTGGATGCGCGGGTCGGGCAGACCCTTAATGCGCAACAACAAACGCCGCTGATCCTGCGCATCGCCAAATTGTCGCCGATGACGGTGTGGGCCGAAGTCTCCGAGGCGGATATCGGCCATGTCAAACCTGGCATGAGTGCGTATTTCACCACCTTGAGCGGCGGCAGCCGGCGCTGGACCAGCACTGTGCGCCAGATCCTGCCGATCCCGCCCAAGCCGTTGAACGAAACCCAGGGCAGCGGCAGCCCGAGCAACAGCAAGAGCGGCACCGGCCGCGTCGTGCTGTACACGGTGTTGCTGGACGTCGACAACGCCGATAACGCGCTGATGGCGGAAATGACCACCCAGGTGTTTTTCGTCGCCAGCCAGGTCAAGGACGCCCTGACCGTGCCGGTCGCCGCGCTGCAAGGCGCGCCCACGGCGGACACGCAACTCGCCCGCGTCGTGGCGAAAAACGGCAGCATCGAGCAGCGTTCGGTGCGCCTGGGCATCAGCGACCGCCTGCGCGTGCAGGTGCTGGAGGGCCTCGACGAAGGCGATCACCTGTTGATCGGCCCGGCCGACGGCAGCGGGGGCTGAGTTGACCACGCCACTGATCGAACTCAAGCACATCCGCAAATCCTACGGCGGCGGCGACAGCCCGCAGGTCGACGTGCTGCGCGGCATCGACCTGTCGATCCACGCCGGGGAATTCGTCGCCATCGTCGGCGCGTCGGGCTCCGGCAAGTCGACGTTGATGAACATCCTCGGTTGCCTCGACCGCCCGAGCGAAGGCGATTACCTGTTCGCCGGGGAAAACGTCGCCCAACTGGGCAGCGACGAACTGGCCTGGCTGCGCCGCGAAGCGTTCGGCTTCGTGTTCCAGGGCTACCACCTGATCCCGTCGGCATCGGCCCAGGAAAACGTCGAGATGCCGGCGATCTATGCCGGTATCAGTGCCGGCGAACGGCACGCCCGCGCCAATGCCCTGCTCACCCGCCTGGGCCTGGCCGAGCGCACCGGCAACCGTCCGCACCAGCTCTCCGGTGGTCAGCAGCAACGGGTGTCCATCGCGCGTGCGCTGATGAACGGCGGGCATATCATCCTCGCCGACGAACCCACCGGCGCCCTCGACAGCCACAGCGGCGCCGAGGTGATGACCCTGCTCGACGAACTGGCGAGCCAGGGCCATGTGGTCATTCTGATTACCCATGACCGCGAAGTGGCGGCGCGGGCCAACCGCATCATCGAGATTCGCGACGGCCTGATCATCAGCGACTCGCCCGCCCCTCAGACCGAGGCACCCGCGAACAGCGCGGCGCTGCAAGCCGTTGACCTGCGCCAGCGCCTGGCCGATGGCGCCGAACACAACGGTGCCTGGAAAGCCGAACTGCTCGACGCGCTGCAAGCGGCCTGGCGCGTGATGTGGATCAACCGCTTTCGCACCGCGCTGACCCTGCTCGGCATCATTATCGGGGTGGCCTCGGTGGTGGTCATGCTGGCCGTGGGTGAAGGCAGCAAGCGCCAGGTCATGGCGCAGATGGGCGCGTTCGGCTCGAACATTCTGTATGTCAGTGGTTCGTCGCCCAACCCGCGTACGCCCCTGGGCATCATCACGCCCGCCGACGTGGCCGCCCTGGCCACCCTGCCGCAGGTGAAACGGATCATGCCGGTCAACGGCGCCGAAGCCGGCGTGCGTTTCGGCAACATTGACTACATGGCCTATGTGGGCGGCAACGACACTAATTTCCCGACCATCTTCAACTGGCCGGTGGTCGAGGGCAGCTACTTCACCGAGGCCGACGAACGCAACGCCGCCACCGTCGCGGTGATCGGCGCACGGGTGCGCGACAAGCTGTTCAAAGGCCTGGTCAACCCCATCGGCCAGTACATCCTGATCGAAAACGTGCCCTTCCAGGTGGTGGGCGTGCTCCAGGAAAAAGGCTCCAGCTCGGGCAACAAGGACAGCGACGATCGCATTGCCATCCCCTACTCCGCCGCCAGCATCCGCCTGTTCGGCAGCTACAACCCGGAGTACGTGGTGATCGCCGCCGCCGACGCCACCCGGGTGAACGCCGCCGAGCAGGCCATCGATCAGTTGCTCAAGCGTTTGCACCACGGCAAGGACGACTACCACCTGACCAACAACGCCGCGATGATCCAGGCCGAGGCGCGCACGGCCAATACCCTGTCGCTGATGCTCGGCTCGATTGCGGCGATTTCCCTGCTGGTGGGCGGCATCGGCGTGATGAATATCATGTTGATGACGGTACGTGAACGGACCCGCGAAATCGGCATCCGCATGGCCACCGGCGCACGCCAGCGCGACATCCTGCGCCAGTTTCTCACCGAGGCGGTGATGCTCTCGGTGGTCGGCGGGTTGTTCGGTATCGCCCTGGCGCTGCTGGTGGGCGGCGTGCTGGTGCTGGCCGAAGTGGCCGTGCAGTTTTCCCTGGTGGCGATGCTCGGTGCCTTTGGCTGCGCGCTGGTCACCGGCGTCGTATTCGGCTTTATGCCGGCCCGTAAAGCTGCCCGGCTCGATCCGGTTAAGGCATTGACCAGTGAATAAACCCTCCCTTGCCACACCGCTTTCCCTGCTCGGACTGTGCCTGCTGCTCAGCGCCTGCGCCGGCAACCCCGGCGCCGTCGACAGCGGCATCACGCCGCCCGCCGCCTGGCACTCTGCCGAACGCGCGGCCAGCCAAGCCACCAACCAGCGCTGGTGGACGCACTTTGGCAGCCCGTCGCTCAACCGCCTGATCGACCAGGCGCGGCGTGACAGTTTCGATGTGGCCGCCGCCATGGCCCGCGTGCGCCAGGCCCAGGCAACGGCGGTGATTGCCGGCGCACCGCTGCTGCCCGAGGTCAAGTTCAACCTCACCGCCACCCGCGAAAAGCTGCTGCGCGGCAGCGGCAACTCGGACCTCAACGCCACCGAAAACAATAAAACCGTCACCAGCTATGACGCCAACCTCACGGCCAGCTACGAACTCGACTTCTGGGGCGGTCGCGCCGCTGCGCGCGACGGCGCCCTGCATAGCCTGCAGGCCAGCCGGTTCGACCAGGCCAACGTGGAACTGACCCTGCTGAGCAACGTCGCCGATCGCTACGCGCAAACCCTGGCGGCGCGCCAACGCGTGCAGATCGCCGAGCTGAACCTGGCGAATGCGCGCGCGGTGCTGAAGCTGGTGCAAACCCGCTACGACGCCGGTTCCGCCACGGCCCTGGAACTGGCGCAACAGAAAAGCCTGGTGGCCGGCCAGCAACGGCAACTGCCGCTGGTCCAGCAACTGGCCGAAGAGGCGCGCATCACCCTGGCCGCACTGCTCGGCCAGCCCGTGCAAGCGCTGGAACTGGGCAGCGAGGCGTTCCCGGCACTGACCTGGCCAACCATCGGGCCCGGCGTGCCCAGCCAGTTATTGAGCCGACGCCCCGACCTCGCCCGGGCCGAGGCACAGCTGGCGGCGGCGAGTGCCGACGTCAGCGTCGCCCGTGCAGCGATGCTGCCCGCGGTGACCCTCGGCGCGACCCTCGGCTCGGGCGCGTACAAGGCCGACGAGATCCTGCGCAGCCCGTTCTACACCCTGACCTCGGGCCTGGTGGCGCCGATCTTCAACAACGGTCGTTTAAGCGCCGAACGCGACAAGGCCCGCGCGCGCCAGGATGAGCTTCTGCAAAGCTACCGTGGGGCGATCATCAACGGCTTTGCCGATGTGGAAAAAGCCCTCAGCAGCATTAGCCGCCTCGACCAGCAACGCCAATGGCAAGCCGAAGAACTGCAACAGGCCCGGACTGCGTTCCGGATCGCCGAAAGCCGCTACCAGGCCGGTGCCGAGGATCTGCTCACAGTGCTGCAAACCCAACGCACGTTGTACGCGGCCCAGGACTTGGACGTGCAGCTGCGGCTGTCGCGCCTGCAAGCCAGCATCGCGTTGTACAAAGCATTGGGCGGTGGCTGGAATAGCGGCACCTGATAAACGAAACTCCAGTTTCGTACACGATCCGTTTAATCGCCTTACATTATTAGACCCAAGGTCCTTGGTAAAAAAGCCGACTTCACACGGCTTCCCGGGACCTTCTAATGAAATCCAGCGTTGTTGGAAAATGCCTGGTCTGCCTCGGCGGCTGGCTGATCGCACACCTGGGCCTGGCCGAGCCGTTGATCGCGCCCACCGCCATTGACTGGTTACTCGATTGCCCCTTCCCGGTGTTCGAGCCGCTCGACCCCGAGGTACTCGCCCGTACCCAATGTGGCGTGGTGACGGTGCCCCGCGACCATGCCGCCCCTGGCCGCGGCCGCCTGCGCTTGAGCGTGACCCGCGTCGGCGCGCGCGACCCGCTCAACCGCGAGGGCGTGGTGTTTATCCAGTCCGGCGATCCGCGTACGGCCAGGAATGCCACCTTTGCCCTGCACCTGGCCGGCCGCTGGGAGTCTTACGCCACCCCGGCGTATCGCATGCTCGTCGACCGCTACGACATGATCGAACTGAGCAGCCGCGACCTCAAAGGCAGCGATGCCCTCGAACAGGCGGCAGAGGATATGGAGTATGTGCGCGGGCAACTGGGCGAGTCCCGGCTCAACTACGTCGGCAATGCCGACGCGGCGCGCCTGGGCAACCGCTACGCCACGCGGTTTCCCGAACGCATCGCACGCATGGTGCTGGTCAACGCCGGGCGCGGCGAACCGGGCGCGTCCGGCGTCGACTCGCTGCTGCTCAAGGAACCCGCCCAGGCCACAGCCGACGGCTGCGTCAGCCGCTGGCTCGGGGAGTTTCTGGCCTACGGCAAACAGCCACCGGCGAACACCCGGTGTCTCGACCGTGGCGGCTGGGAGTGAGCCTTACCGGATCTACCGAAGTTCGATCACTCTTGATTCACCCCACAACCCAATGTGGGAGGGGCGGTGCGACGATTCGACTTGCCCCCGATGACCATAAGTATCTACACAACTCAGCAGCGCCCAACCGCAACCACGATGCGCAGCGAGTCGCTCTTGCTCTTGATCTGCTTTTGATCTTGATCTTAGGCGCCCCGTTAAACCACGCTGGCCGAACGCAGGCTTGAATCCGTGGGTAACCCGGCAGGACGCCGGGTTAGCCGCCCCGCGCCATGGATGGCGCGTGGCGGCGGCCCACGGATTCAAGCCTGCGTTCGGGCACCCCGAGCCCAAGCGAGGTGCCGAGTGGTGGGGCAAGAGCGTTTTGCTTACTTTTGCGCTTTTCAAAAGTGAGCCGCTGTAAAAGCGGAACCCATAGCAGCCGTTACCGCAGAAACGGATATGTACCCGGTCCAATCCAACATCCTGGTCGGCCCAGAGGCCGCCATCGGGGGCAAGCCCCCTCCCACATTTGCACTGCATTCCAATCAAAAGATGCCTGCCCTAATAATAGCTATCTACCGCTTCCCGCCGCTCCAGCAGGTATCAACTGTCCAGCGTACTCAACCCTCCGGCGGACTGATAACCGCCAGGGGTTTCCCGACTGAACAGAGCGATCCCGATGGTCCCCCTTAAATACAAAGACTTGCTGATCAACTTCACTAACAACTTTACTCACCTCTGGAACAACCGGCGTCGCGAGGATGGGCATTTTGGCGACGCGCCCGCCGGTCTCTGGCGCCCTCGCATACCTGCGAAGCTGGCTGGCTACTACCCGATCGGCGACAGGCTTGAAGATAATTTCAACACCATCGACGGCGTCCAGGCGATGCCGGTGGTCGCCGATGCCAATGGCCCCACGGGTACCGCCTTGAAGCCACCCACGGATTTCGAACGGGTATGGGCCTTTGAGCAACCGGGGTACAACGTGTCGATCTGGCGCCCGGTGCCGCCTGAAGGCTATGTGGCAATGGGATTGGTCGTTGGCAACGGCCTGCTTGAGCCTTCCGTGAATGCGGTTCGGTGCCTGCGTGATGATCTGCCGGTCACGTCGCACATCGACGAACTGCTGTGGAGCGATCGAGGCACCGGCGCACCCGGGGATTTTTCCGCCTGGAGTGTCAAGCCGCCCACTGCGCCACCGGCTGAAGTGTATTTCAGCGCCGCCACTTTCATGGGCCAGCCGGGCTATGCTCGACCGTTGGCCAGTCCCCCCGTGCATGCCCTGCGCGCACATATGCTGATTGAATCGACGGAGCCCAGCGTCGCCCCCATTCTGCACAGCTACGCCAAGCCTTCAGCGTTCGAAAAAACCACCACGGCCTATGTCACCCAACTGCCCTGGTTCACTATCGAAGACCCCGACCTGACCCCTATGGAACAGTTGACCCAGACGCCCTACTACCAGTTGGAGCGCAAGGATTACTACGTGTTGCTCAACCACGCGCATAACAACACTTCGACCGTACAACGCTATAACTGGGCGAGTACCCGCATCGAAAATGGGTCGACCACCGAGAGCACCTCGCAGACCGTCGGCACAGAAAGCAGCGTCGAACTGCAATTCGCCAGTTTCTTCAAGGCCTCTGCAAAAATCAGCCTGAGCGTCACCCATGTCAGCACGCAAACCCGAGGCTGGGCCAAATCCGAAACCTACACCGTCTGGTGCACCCTGGGGCCTCACAAGGCGGTGGCGGTCTACCTGATCAACAGCGACTATCGCCTGCTCAGGGCGGATGGGCGCCAGGTGGGCCAGATGTATACCCGAAGCAATGAAAACAGCCTGTACTGGAGCGAATACCCTGCGACCCAGGGCAATACCGTCAGGGTCAGCCGCTCCATAGCAGGAGAAACGTCCGCCGAAATTATCCTGCCCTGAGTGAACGCGCCATTGCGCTCACCCTTCGCCGCCAGTCGTCCTACAATGGCGCCGACTTTCCTTTGATTTCGGAACCGACATGGACATCGAGCTGGCACGCACCTTCCTCGAAATCACCCGCTGCGGCAGCCTCGCCGCAGCGGCGGAGAAACTGCACGTCACCCAGACCGCCATCACCGCACGGGTGAAAAACCTGGAAAACCAGTTGGGCAGTACGCTGTTCGTGCGCAATCGCGCCGGTGCTCGCCTGACCGCCGACGGCGAGGCCTTCGTGGTGTACGCCAACCAGTTGCTGCAGACCTGGGAAGCGGCGCGGCGCGACCTGCCGTTGCCCGATGGCTATCGTAATGTGCTGCATATCGGCGGTGAGGTCAGCCTGTGCAATCCGCTGATGCTCGGCTGGGCCAAGGCGCTGCGCGAGCATATCCCCGGGCATGCCCTGCGCACTGAAATTCGCGAGGGCGAATACCTGTTGCGCCAGTTGGAGTTGGGCGTGCTCGACGCCGCGCTGGTGTTCCAGCCGCAATACTGGCCGGGTTTGCAGGTGGAGCAGGTGCTGGAAGAAAAACTGATCCTGGTGCAACTGACGAGCCAACCCGAGCCGTACGTGTATATCGACTGGGGCCAGGGTTTTCGCCAGCAGCACGACGCCGCCCTGCCCGACCGCGCGCGCGCCGCCGTGAGTTTCAACCTCGGGCCGCTGGCGTTGCAGTACATCCTGGAGAACGGCGGCGCCGGGTATTTCCGCACGCGCGTGGTGCAGAGCTACCTGGACAGCGGCGTGATGCAGCGGGTGGCCAAGGCGCCGGAATTCAGTTTCCCGACGTACCTGGTGTATTCGCGGGCACGGGATTCGGCGGTGCTGCAGCAGGCGTTGACCTTGTTGCGCGAAGTGGTCAAGGCCGAAGGTGACTGGTCGCAACGCTGGGACCCGCTGATTTGAATCACCCTGGGCAGGCGCGCATGCTAGCCTGCGGGTGTGTCCTCTTGCAGCCTTACCGATGAACAAGAAAAAGTCCGTCACCATCAGCGACATCGCCAAACGGGTGGGCATGACCACCATCACCGTGTCCCGGGCGTTGAGCAAACCTGACCTGGTCAAACCCGCCACCCTGGCGCGCATTCTGGAAGTGGCGCGCGAGCTCGACTACGTGCCCAATGCCTTCGCGCGGGGGCTCAAGCGCAGTGAAAGCCTGATCATCGGCGTGATCACCGCATCGGTGGACAACCCGTTCTACAGCGAGATGATCAAGGCGATCTCCCGCGAAGCGAAAAAGCACGGCTACACCATCATGCTGGTGGACACCGATGAGCTCGAAGAACTGGAAAGCAAGGCCGTCGATACCCTGCTGGGTTATCGCGTGGCGGGGATCATCCTGTCGCCGGTCTCCGATGAGCCAAGCTACCAGCCCGACTATCTCGAGCGCCTGGGCAACGGCAAGACCCCGGTCGTGTTGCTTGACCGCACACTTCACGACAGCCCGTTCAGCCGCGTGGTGCTCGACAACTACCACAGCGGCATCCAGGCCGCGCACTACCTGTTGCGCCAGACCCCGGACCTCAAGCGCCTGCTGGTGCTGACCGGCCCCGAACACTCGCGCATCACCGTCGAACGCCTCAAGGGCCTGCGCGAAGTACTGGCCGACCATCCCCAGGTGCAGGTCGAGGTGCAGGCCGGGGACTACACGCTGATGCCGTCCTACCTGCACACCCTCGACTACCTCGCCGCGCACTCGGCGCCGGACGCGATCATGGGCTTCAACCAATTGATCACCCTCGGCGCCCTGCGCGCGTTGCGCATGCACAACATCGCCCACGACAGCCTGACCATCTGCGGCATCGACCGCCTGCCCTTCGCCGATATTTTCGGCGTGCCCATCGCCTGCGTGGCCCACGATGCGTCGCTGGCCGGCAGCAGCGCGGTGCGCCTGTTGCTCGATCGCCTGCAAGACCCGCACAAGCCACGGGACAAGGTGGTCATCGCCGGGCAGTTGGAGAACGGCTAACGGCTGGTATAGCCGCCATCAATCGGCAGGCTCACGCCGCTGATCATGCTGGCCGCATCGCTGAGCAGGAACAGCACCGGCAACGCGACGTCCACGGTGTGCGCAAAACGGCCCAGGGGAATGGCGGCCAGTGCCGGGTCGCGCTTGACCGGATCGGACCAGGCCATGGTCGCCATCGGCGTGAGGGTGACAGTGGGGTTGACGCTGTTGACGCGAATGCCGAAGCGACCCCATTCGGCGCATTGCACGCGGGTGATCGCATCGAGGGCGGCCTTGGAGGCGCAGTAGCTCAGGTGATCATCCAGCGCCACCAGCGAGGCCTGGCTTGAGACGTTGACGATGCTGCCGGCGATGTTCTCTTCGATCATTTTTGCCGCCACGCGGCTGGCCACGTGCGCCGCGGCGCGGGCGTTGACCTGCATCACCTGGTCGAAGGCTTCGGCGCTGATGGCGGCGGCGGGCTCCAGGCGTGAAATGCCGGCGCAGTTGACCAGGCCGTGCAGCGCCGGCAGCTCATTCAAGGCGTGGTCGAGCGCGGCGCTGTCGGCGATATCCACGCTCAGGCTGTGGCAGCCCAGTTCGGCCAGGGCCTGGGCGTCGCGACCCAGGGCGAAGACCTCGGCGCCACTGGCGATCAGCTGCCGGGCGATTTCGCGGCCGATGCCGCTGCTGGCGCCGGTGACGAGGATGCGGTGGTGAGTGAAGTCAAAAATCGCGTTCATAGATCAAAATCTCAAGAACAATGAAGATCCACTGTGGGAGGGGGCTTGCCCCCGATAGCGGTGTGTCATTCAACACAGGGGGCGACTGTTACACCGCCATCGGGGTGTAGCCCCCTCCCACCTTTTTGAACTGGGTTGGGTCAGTTGGCCTGCAGGTTATGCATGATCGGTTTCAGCGCGGGATACAGCTTCAGGTACTCGGCAAACGCCTGGTCGTACACCGCGACATTCTCCCGCTTGGGCTGCGCCCGCAATGCCAACTGCACCCAGCCCTTGTCCATCGCCTCATCACTGACCAACCCCACCGTGTGCGCTGCCAGCAACGCCGCCCCCAGCGCCGCTTCGACTTCCTGGACGATGGTGTACACCGGGTAGCGCGTCACATCCGCGATGATCTGCATCCACACATCCGAATGGCTCGCACCGCCCACCACGATCAAGCGCGGGTCAAGGGAATGCGCGCCCCGGGTGCCGGCTTCGATGTTGTGGCGCAGGGCAAAACTCACCCCTTCGAGCACGGCGCGGTACAGGTGGATGCGCGTGTGATACAGGTTCAGCCCGACAAAACTGCCGCTGGCGCGGTCGTCCCACACCGGGCTGCGCTCGCCCATCAGGTAGGGCAGGAACAACAGGCCCTCGCTGCCCGCCGGGATGTTCATCGCGCTGCGCTCGAGCAACACCAGGCTGTCCTCGCCGCTCGCCCGGGCCTGTTGCTCCTCGGCCTGGCAGAACTGCTCGCGGAACCAACTGACCGATGCCCCTGCGGTGATCGCGCCACCAAAGATGTACAGGTCGCGATGACCGTTATAGACGTGAGGCATGCTCACCAACCCGTGCTGCGCGTCCACCTGCTGGTTGAGGTAGCCCCAACACATGCTGGTGCCGATCATCGCCACATGGTTGCCCGGTTGGGTGACGCCCGCCGCCAGGGTCGCCATGGCCGCATCCACGCCACCGGCGAGCACCGGCGTGCCCGCCTGCAGGCCCAGGCGCGCGGCCCAGTCCTGAAGCAAACCACCCACCACCTCGCCGGAATACAGCAACCGCTCCGGCATCATCGCCGGCGGGATGCCCAGTGCATCGAGCATCTCGCCCGACCAGCCGCGCGCAACCACATCGTAGACACCGCCGATATTGCCGGCGCTGCTGTGGTCCACCGCCAGCTCGCCGGTCAGGCACCAGTTGATATAGCTGTTGGGCGGCAGCAGGTAGCGCGTGTTGGCCCACACGTCAGGCTGGTGCTGCTTGAGCCAGAGCATCTTGGTGAAGCCGTAGTAACTGTCCAGCGAGTTGCCGGTGACCGCATACATTCGGTCCAGGTCGACATTCCCACGCACCCACGCCACTTGCTCACCGGCACGACGGTCCATCCAGATCAGGCACGGGTGCAACGGTGTGATCTGCGCATCCACCGCGATGCCCGAGCCGCCGTACAGGCTGCTGATGCACAACGCCTTGACCTGTTGCGCCGCAACGCCGGCCTTGAGCATGCACTGCGCCACACACGTCTCGACCGCGTCCAGCCAGACCTGCGGCCATTGCTCGGCCCAGCGCACTTTCGGCGTATCCACGCGATAGCCCTGGCTGTGCTGGGCGATGATCGTGCCGTGGGCATCCACCAGCAGCGCCTTGGTGCTCTGGGTCCCTATGTCTACACCCATCACGTAGTTCATCGTCAGAGCACCGGCTTCAACAGCACCTTGATCGACTTGGTCGAGTTGGCCAGCTCGAAGGCCTCGGCGAAGTCATCCAGCGGGAAGTCATGGGTGACGATGCCTTTTGACGTGACCAGGCCGCGTTCGAACAGGTCGATGGCAATCGGGTAGCAATACGGGCCCAGGTGGGCGCCGCGTACGTCCAGCTCCTTGCGGTCGCCGATGATCGACCAGTCCACGCTGGTCTCGGCGCCGAACACGCTGAATTCGACAAAGCGCCCGAGCTTGCGGATCAGGTCCAGGCCCTGGGTGACGCCGGCCGGTACGCCGGTGGTCTCGATGTACACGTCGCAGCCGTAATTATCGGTAAGGCCGTTGATGATTGCGCGAGCGTTGTCCCGCGACGGGTTGATCACCACATCGGCGCCGAACTTTTTCGCCAGCTCCAGACGCTCGTCGACCATGTCGATCACCACCAGTTTCTTCGGCGTCTTCAGCGCCGCCACCTGCACCATGCACAGGCCCAGGGTGCCGGCGCCGGCAATCACCACCACGTCGTCAAGCTGGATATCGCCACGGTTGACCGTATGGATCGAGCAGGCCATGGGCTCCACCAGCGCCGAGTCTTCCAGGGACACCGACTCGGGAATCTTGTGCACGATGGCCGTCTTGGGAATGCGCATGTATTGAGCCATACCGCCCTCGGCGACCTCACGCTGAAAGCCGAAGATGTTGTGCACTTCGCACATCCAGTATTTGCCCGACTTGCAGAACCGGCACTTGCTGCAGGGCACGATCTGCTCGGCGATCACCTTGTCGCCCACCGTCACTTCGAAGTGCTCCTCGGCGCCCTCGCCCGCCTCCACCACATAGCCGAAAAACTCGTGGCCCGGCACCACAGGCGCCTTGACCCAGGGATTGTCGCCACCCCAGAACATCGCCGCGCCGGAATGGCACTTGCAATCGCTGGCGCAGATGCCGCAGGCGGCAATGCGGATCACCAGTTCATTGGGCCGCGCCCGGGGTTTGCCGATGCGTTCCAGGCGGTAGTCCTTGGGGCCGTGGCAGACGACGGCTTGCATATCAGAGTGCTTGTCCATGGTGTTCGTTCCTGTGTGGATAGAGGGTTAGCGATGGCGCTGACGGCTGATAAAGATCGCCAGCAAAATGATTGCGCCCTTGATCACGCTCTGCACGTAAGGCGATACGCCGAGCATGTTCAAGCCGTTGTTCAAGACGCCGAGCAACATGGCGCCGAGCAAGGTGCCGATGATCACGCCGCGCCCGCCGGCAATCGACGCACCGCCCAGTACCACGGCGGCAATCGCATCCAGTTCGAACGACACACCGGCATTCGGCTGGCCGCTCATCAGGCGTGAGGTCAGCACCAGCCCGGCAATCGCTGCGGTGAGGCCGCTGATGCCGTACACCAGCAATTTGAAGCGCGCCGCCCGTACCCCGGACAAGCGCACCGCCTCCTCATTGCCGCCGATGGCGTAGATGTAGCGACCGATGCGCGTGTGCTGCAGCAGCACATAGGCCGCCAGGTAAGTGAGCAGCATGATCAGAATAGGCACCTGGATGCCGAACACGCTGGCGCGGCCGAACACCGCGAACCACTCCGGCAGCCCGGAAATCGGATAGCCGTCGGTGTACATCAGCCCCAGGCCCCGGGCGATGCCCATGGTCGCCAGGGTCACGATGATCGGCGGCATATGCAGGTAGGCCACGAACAGGCCGTTGCCGATGCCGAACGCCACACCCACCAGCATCCCGGCGCCGATTGCCAGACCCGGCGGCAGCCCCGCGACCATCAAGCCGGCCGTGAGCGTGCCGGACAGCGCCATCACCGGCCCCACCGACAGATCGATGCCGCCGGTAAGAATCACGCAGGTCATGCCCACCGCGATGATCGCGTTGATCGACACCTGGCGCGCAATGTTCGACAGGTTGCCGGCGGTGAGGAAGGTGTCGCTGGCGAGAATCATCACCAGGGTCACCACCACCAGCCCGACAAAGGGATAAAACGCCGGCGAGCGCAGCAACCGCGCCAGGTTCAGGCGCAACCGGCCGGTGCCTGCCGTATTAATGGACGTATTCACTTGAGCCCCCTGTTGCATGGCGCATGACCTCTTGAGGATTGACGGCGGACGCTTCCAGCACCTTGACAATCGCGCCCTTGTGGAAGACCGCGACGCGGTCGCACATGCCGATGACTTCCGGCAGTTCGGAGGAAATCATGATGATCGCGTAGCCCTGTTCGGTGAGGCTGCGCTTCAGCGCGTAGATCTGCGCCTTGGCGCCGACATCGATGCCCCGGGTGGGTTCGTCGAACACCAGCACATCGCAGTGGTGGTTGATCCAGCGGGCAATCACCACCTTTTGCTGGTTGCCGCCGCTGAGGTTGAACACGCGGCTTTCCGCGCTGGGCGCCTTGATCGACAGCTGGCGCATCAGCGCTTCGACGCTGGCGCATTCCCTGGCCGTGTCGATCAGGCCCGCGGCGTTCTGGTATTTGGGCAGGTTGTTCAACGAGATATTTTCGCGAATGCTGAAGTCGGTGATCAGCCCTTCGCTCTTGCGGCTCTCCGGCAGCAGGCCGATGCCGTGCGCCAGGGCCTGGGCCGGGTCGTCGAGGCTGACCTTTTCGCCGCGCAGCCACACGTCTTTGCTCACCGAGGGCAGCGCGCCCATCATGCCCAGGGCCAGTTCGGTGCGACCGGAACCGACCAGGCCGGCAAAGCCGAGGATTTCACCGCTGTGCAAGTCAAAGCGGTTATGCGGGCCGTTGCGCACCAGCTGGATGTCCTTGACCTCCAGCAGCAAAGGCCCGCGTGCGGTGGTGGGCTTGGGCGGGAAACTGCATTCCAGGCGGCGGCCGACCATCATCTCGACCAGACGGTCGATATCGCTGTCGGCCACGGCGGTGACGCCTGCATTGCCGCCATCGCGTAACACACTGATGCGGTCGCACACCTGGAAAATCTCCTCCAGATGGTGCGAGATGAAAATCACTGCCACGCCCTGGCGCTTGAGTTCGCGCATGATCTCGAACAGCAGCTCGGCCTCGCTGGGCGTCAGCGTTGCAGTAGGTTCATCGAGCACCAGCAAACGCGCATCCAGGGCCAGGGCCTTGGCGATCTCGACGAACTGCTGCTCGGCCACGCTCAGGTGCCGGACGGCGCATTCCAGGTTGATCGACACGCCCAGGCGCTTGAACAACGCCTGGCAGGCCTCAAGCATTTCGCGTTTGCGCAACAGGCCGAAGCGGTTGCTCAGCTCATGGCCGAGGAAGATATTTTCCACCGCCGTGAGGTAGGGAATCAGGCTGAATTCCTGGAACACAATGCCGATGCCGGCGGCAATCGCATCACGGTAGGTCGCAAATTGCCGGGGCTGACCGTCGATCAGGATCTGCCCTTCATCCTGATGCTCGACGCCGCCGAGGATCTTCATCAGGGTGGATTTGCCCGCGCCGTTCTCCCCGAGCAACGCGTGGATTTCGCCGCGCTCCACTTGCAGGTTGATGGACTGGAGGGCCTGCACCCCCGGGTAACGTTTACAGATATTTTCCAGCTTCAGAAGACTGCTCATACCGAAGGCCTCGCACTCAGAAGGAAGACCGGCGCCCCACGGCGGACGTGGGGCGCAGGGGTTTACCAGCTGAAGTTTCCGGCCTTGGCCTGGTCGATCAGGGTGATGTCCACCGGGATCGTGGCGGGCACTTGCGAGCCCCATTTCCTGGCCAGGGCTATGCCCAGGGCCAGGCGGATCTGGTCACGGGGGTATTGGGCCGAGGTGGCGATGAACTTGCTGCCGGGTTTCTGGATTGCCTTGATCGCTTCCGGCGCACCGTCGACGCTCACCAGCTTCACATCCATGCCGCTGGCTTCGATGGCCGACAGCGCGCCGAGGGAGCCGTTGTCGTTCACGCTGAAAATGCCCTTGAGGGTGGGCTGGGCCTGCAACATGTTTTCGGTGACGGTCAGCGCCTGGTCACGTTCCTGCTTGCCGTTCTGGATGCTGACAATCTTGATGTCCGGGTGCTTGGCCACCGCCTCCTTGCAACCGCGCACACGTTCGAGGATCGGCACCACGGCGATGCCGTCGAGGATGGCGATATTGCCTTTGTCGCCGATGTGCCTGGCCAGGTACTCACAGGCCTGGAAACCGGCATCGAAGTTTTTCGAGCCGACGAAAGAATCCAGCGGGCCCTCCGCCTGGGCGTCCACCGCCACTACGACCACACCGGCAGCATGGGCGGACTTGACCGCCGATTGCACACCGACCGAATCGGTCGGGTTGATCAGCAGGATATCGATGCCTTTTTGCAGCATGTCTTCAACGTCACTGACCTGCTTGGACACGTCATGCCGGGCGTCGGTAATGATCAGTGTCGCCCCGATGCTCGCGCCGGCTTCTTCCAGGGCGTTCTTCATGGTGACGAAATAGGGGTTGTTGATCTCCTGGAAGGAGGCGCCGATGCGGATCGGCTTGGCGGCTTCGGCAAACACAGGGGAAACGCTGCCCAGAGTGATGCTGGCAGCCAATAAACACAGGGTTTTCGGGAGCATTTTCATGGCGTGGGTCTCTGTTTTGTTTTTATTTTTAGAGCAAATGTTATCGTTAACATTTTGCCAGAAGCTAACAAGGAAATTAGGTCCGCGCAAGGGGCCATTGGTCAGACTCGATTCAAATGTGGGAGGGGGCTTGCCCCCGATGGCGGCCTCTGGGCCGACCAGGATGTTGGATCAGATCGAGTACATATCCGTTTCTGCGGTAACGGCC
>NZ_CVTN01000056.1:0-2559 GCF_900004915.1 Pseudomonas sp. 31 R 17 | reverse complement strand
GTTCGGCCAGCGTGGTTTAACGGGGCGCCTCAGATCAAGATCAAAAGCCAGATCAAGAGCGGCTCGCTTCGCATCGTGGTTACGGTTGGGCGCTACTGGAATTGTGTAGGCACCTATGACCATCGGGGGCAAGTCGAATCGTCGCACCGCCCCTCCCACATTCGAATTGTTGCAGCCTGCAAAAATGTGCGGCACACGGCGCAAAAAAGGGGCAGCCCCTGCAGGCTGCCCCTTGCGTTTCACATCACTGAATCAGTGGATGATGTCCTGGGTGCAGATATGCCCCAGGCTGACGTATTGCACGTTGTTACCGCCGACGCCCACGCCGGGGAATTCGGCCAGCTCGATGCGCCAGCCACCCTGGTTGTAGGTGGTTCTCCAGGTGTACGGTACGCCGGTGCTGCTGTCGTTGATCACCGTGGTGTAATCACCGAAGCAGGTACCGATATTGGCCGTGGCCTGGGACACACCCGCGCTGTTGGTGGTCGTCTTGTAGTCGACCCAGCGGTAGTTAAAGTCGACGAAGTGGTTATCCACGCGCAACACCGGGGTGACGCCCAGCAGCGGCGCGCCGGTGGAGTCCGACCACTGGGTCGACCAATTCAGCAGCCGTGCGGTCTGGGTGGCCAGCGGCATCTCGCTCACCGGCACCCGTACGATGTTGTCACCCTTGACACTGCTGGTGTTCAGGCGCGGCGTGGAGCCCAGGCTCAACTGGTAATACTTGCTCGGGTCCTGCGCCACCGCCGGATTGGCCCGCACACGCACCTTCACGGTGGTGCCCGGCGTTACGCTCGGATAGGTCGAGGTGGAGCCGGCCGGTACGGTAATCCAATTGACGCCATCGAAGCGGTCGAAGATCCACTGGTTACGGCTACCCTCCTCGTCGCCCGCCAGGTACATGCTCACGCTTTGCCCACGTACCGCCTTGAAGTCGAAGTAATCGACATCGCCGGCATTGTCGAGGTTGCCGCTGACCTTGTTCATCGAGTCGGGCAATACGAACGCGGTTTGCGCGCTGTCGTTGGGCTCGAACGCGTCGATGTTGCTGTCCACCGCCACGCCGAAACTGAACTGCGCGTTATCGGCGACCTTGGCCACCATGTACCAGTAGTAGTCACCGGCCGACAGTACACCGTTGAGGTATTCATCGGCATTGCCTGCGGCATCCGAAGCACCCACCACACTCAGATTGCCCTGGCCGTCATCCTGGAACAGGGTCAGCGACATGTCCGCCCCTGCACTCTGGTTGACCAGTTGCACCAGCACCCGCGCGTTCTGCGCCAGATTGAAGTGGTAGGCAAACTCGTTACCGGCCTGCACGCCATCGACGGTGTAGAGCGTGTTGATATCCAGGGTGGGGAACAGCGGTTCAAACGCTGCAACCGCCGCGCTTTTCAGTTGGCTTTGCGCCGGTTTCTTCAGCTCACCGACCACGCTGTCGAACGGCGCCGACTTGAGGGCTTTGGTCACCGTTCTGGACTGGCCGGACTTGGCCACTGAGAGTTTTTGCTTGAGCTCAGGCGACACCTTCGACGCGTCCAGCTTGCCGCCGGACTTGAGCGCCGTGTTCACGGCCTGCTTGACCGCTTCGGCACTGAGTTTCGAAGGCGCTTGATCAGCCAGGGCGCAGGCCGAGACGAAGCAGGAGGCCATCATGGCCGCACCCAGCATAAGGGCTTTTTTCGATTTCATTTTTTATCCATCCATAGTTAAAAAATAGAAGCTCAGGTGATCGGCGACATCCGGTCACCTGGGATGGACTCTAGGACAATACTGGTTTTATGTACAGTAGTTTTTTTGAGAGTGGGTTGACCGTTCCGAGGGGGCCAATCAATCAGCTAGTAGCCCGTCATCTCCAGATACCCCACCCCACCGTCGAACTTCACCGGCCCTTCCCAGTAGGGAATGCCCAGGTTCATCCACGCCTTCGAATTGACGGCCTCGGGGGTGATGTCCAGGTGCTTGCCGGGGATTTTCAGCGACCAACGCGTGGGAATGCTGCGCCCGTCAATCTCGGTGGTGGTCAGCGGCGCCAGTTGGATGTCCGCGTTGTGCAGGGTCTCGGTGTGTCCCTGGGCGTCGATCCAGGTGCCGGTGAGGTAGCCGCCGCCGTCCTTTTGCCGCACGCGAAACAGCATCAGTTGTTCGCCTCGGTCCAGGTGCAGGGAGAACCAGTCCCAGCCGGTCTGGTTGGCGGCCAGGGGCTGGCTGCTCCATTCGCGGTCGAGCCAGGCGTTGCCGCTGACCTGGTAGGTCTGGCCGTCGAGCGTGACGCTGCCGTTGGCGCTGAAGAAGGGCTGGCTGTAGTAGTAGGACGCCTGGCCCTGGTCGGATTTGCGGCTGTAGCCGTGGTCGCCCTGCAGCACCAGCGGGCGACTGGAGGTCAGTTGCAGGTCGTAGGCGAACTGCGCGCCACTGGCCTTGAGTTGCATATCGGCCAGGGGGTTGGCGGCGCCAGGGCGGGTGGCGAAGTTCCAGTCATCGATCCAGGCGTTGAACGGCAGCGCCTGCGCCCCGGCCTGGCCGACGCCGCCCCGGGCAAAGCGCTCGGCGGCG
>NZ_CVTN01000007.1:0-413 GCF_900004915.1 Pseudomonas sp. 31 R 17 | reverse complement strand
TGGTGCGGCTGAAGGGTCTGAGGCCGTCGTGGCGGAAGCGGTAGACATAGACTTTGCGTCGGAAGCGGTTGAAGCGGATGGGTTCGTCGCGGGGAGGGGCAACGTCCATTCGCCAAAAGTAAATACCTAGCCACAAAGCTGTGATGAGTCCAAAAAATGCTACTAAAACGAGAGAGGTAGGAGGGGCACTATGTTCTTTAACTGCAAAAGCAATCAGCGTAGCCGGAAAGCCTAGAGACAATAGAAAGATGAAAGGAACCATCCAAACACCAACTCCACGAACTCTCATCGTGGCGCGTGCCAGTTCAAGATAAACATCGTCAACATGATTGGGCGGATTCGAAAGTACGGGAGGATACGGTTCATTGGAGGGCGACTCGTTTGGTCCCGGCAGATCGTGCTTCCAGCCAGGA
>NZ_CVTN01000002.1:0-215 GCF_900004915.1 Pseudomonas sp. 31 R 17 | reverse complement strand
GACTTGCTCCCATGAAGGCGGGACAGCCTATAGCTATCTGACTGATGTACTGCAATCCAAATGTGGGAGGGGGCTTGCCCCCGATGGCGGCCTCAGAGCCGACCAGGATGTTGGATTGGACCGAGTACATATCCGTTTCTGCGGTAACGGCTGCTATAGGTTCCGCTTTTACAGCGGCTCACTTTTGAAAAGCGCAAAAGTAAGCAAAACGCTCT
>NZ_CVTN01000003.1:0-561 GCF_900004915.1 Pseudomonas sp. 31 R 17 | reverse complement strand
GGGCGCGACTGGTACAGCGCATCGATCCCGACGGTGCCCGACATTTCAAATCCTACGACGACAAGGGCCGACTGACCGTCGAGCAGGACCCGCTAGGCGCGGTGACGGCGTATCAGTACGACGACGCCGGACGCTTGGTCGCGCTGTTTCCGGGGGAGGATGAGCCGACGTCCTACGAGCATGACAAAGGCTTCGTACGGGTCGTGCGGCGTGGTGAGGCGGTTTGGAAATACGAGCGTAATGAGCAAGGCGATGTCACCCGCAGGATTGATCCGGAGGGCAACGCGACGGATTACAGCTACGACAAGCGGGGACAACTGACCGGGGTCTGGTATCCCGACAACAGTTGTCATCGGCTGGTGTGGAATGAACGGGGGCAGCTCGTTGAAGAACAGCTGCCCAACGGTGGCATCAAGCGTTATCGCTATGACGATCTGGGCCGGCAGGTTGCGCTGGAGGATGAGCATGGCGCGCTGACTCAGTATCAATGGGACGCGGTAGGACGTTTGGCTCGCTGGGTACTGCCGGACGGCGCTACACGGGAATTCAGCTACAACCCCT
>NZ_CVTN01000038.1:0-145000 GCF_900004915.1 Pseudomonas sp. 31 R 17 | reverse complement strand
TCATCTGATAGCGCAAGGCCCGAAGGTCCCCTGCTTTCTCCCGTAGGACGTATGCGGTATTAGCGTCCGTTTCCGAACGTTATCCCCCACTACCAGGCAGATTCCTAGGCTTTACTCACCCGTCCGCCGCTCTCAAGAGAAGCAAGCTTCTCTCTACCGCTCGACTTGCATGTGTTAGGCCTGCCGCCAGCGTTCAATCTGAGCCATGATCAAACTCTTCAGTTCAAACATCTTTGGGTTTTTAAGAAACCCTAAACTTGGCTCAGCAATCGTTGGTTATTCTTTGATTTCTCGCGGAGTAACTTGTGATGCTGATAATCTTGTTGACTATCAGTCTGACTCCACAAGCACCCACACGAATTGCTTGATTCAGTTGTTAAAGAGCGGTTGGTTAAGATGTTTCGTCTCAACCGAGGCGAGCATTCTACAGCAGCCTCATTTGCTGTCAAGTGGTTATTTTCAGAAGTTTTCGAAGAATTCTTCAACAACTTCAACCACTTGCGCTTGCGATCTCTCGTAAGCGGGAGGCGAATTCTACAGCGTTACACGCTGCTGTCAACACCTCTTTTTCAACTTCCTTTTGGCTTCGATGAACTGAAGCGACCTGCTGTCGAAAACCACTTAACTCGTTGTTTACCAAGGAGTTTTCCGTTTCGACTGCGCCGGAAGTGGGGCGAATTATAGGCGCACAGAATCTGCCGTCAAGGGCTAATTACAGTTTTGTTGCAGAAGACGGTTTTTTAGCAATAAGGCGAGGGATTCGGCGCATCACCGGTGGCACCCGCAATAGAAGAAGCAGCGCACCAATGGAAGTGTAGACAGCCCACTCCTTCAAATCAGCCCGAACTATCCAGAGCATATGCAGCAAACCAAGTCCGAGGATCACATAGACCAAACGGTGCAGTTTCTTCCAACGGCTCCCCAACCGTCGCTGACTGTAACGATTGGAGGTCGCAGCCAAAACCAGCAAGCCCACAAACCCCAAGGTGCCGACAATGATATACGGGCGCTTACGCAATTCCACGCCCAGCTGCGACCAGTCAAGCCCGAGGATAAACACGCAATAGGCTGCCAAATGCAGCGCCACATAGGCAAAGCACCACAACCCCAGTTGCCGGCGTACCGCAATCCACCCCGCCCAACCGCTCAGTTTCTGAAGCGGAGTCATGCCAAGCGTGATCAGCAACAGAATCAAGGTGCCCAGGCCGAGGCGATCCACCAGCACCTTCCCAGGGTCGGGCCCGAGGGCAAAACTCCAGGCCTCATATAGCCAGAACAACGGCCATACCGCGACAGCTATAAAGACGCCAATGCGCCAGAGCGGATAGCGCATCAATAGTTCTTCCGCAGGTCGAGGCCCGCATATAACGAGGCGACCTCATCGGAGTAGCCATTGAACATCTGGGTCTCGCGCACGTTCGGGCTGAAAAGACCGCTCGGCAAACGACGTTCCCGCGCCTGGGTCCAGCGCGGATGGTCAACCGTCGGGTTCACGTTCGCATAGAAGCCATACTCATCGGCGGCAATACTCTGCCAGGTCGTTTTCGGCTGTTCGCTGACAAGGCTGATGCGCACAATCGACTTCACACTCTTGAAGCCGTATTTCCAAGGCACGACCAACCGCAACGGTGCACCGTTCTGGTTAGGCAACTCTCGCCCATACATACCAACGGCAAGGATCGCCAATGGATTCATCGCCTCGTCCAGGCGCAGCCCTTCTATATAAGGCCAGTCAATCAAGCCGAAACTGGAGCGCTGACCCGGCATGCTTTTTGGATCCTGCAGCGTTTCAAAGCGGATGAACTTCGCTTTGGAGGTGGGCTCAACCTGCTTGAGCAAGGCGGAAATGGGGAAGCCGATCCAGGGAATAACCATCGACCACGCCTCAACGCACCGCAGACGGTAGATGCGCTCTTCCAACTGGTAAGGCTTCATGAAGTCTTCAAGTGCGTAGCGCCCAGGCTTGGCCACCTCACCATCAATCACAACGCTCCAGGGTTGGGTCTTGAGTGAGCCGGCATTTGCCGCAGGATCGCCCTTGTCCGTGCCAAATTCGTAGAAGTTGTTGTAATGGGTTGCATCCTTGAACGGCGTGATGGCCTCGTCTTTGACGGTCACTGCCTGCCACTTGGTGCCGGGGAGCTTTTGCGCAAACCAGTCAGGCGCCCTGCCCGGCTCGACATCGGCATAGCGTGCCGCCTCCTCTGCACTGGCCCAACGGGGCAGGCTGCTGGCGGCAATACCGGCCAGCGCGCCACCGAGCAAGCTGCGGCGAGAGAGGTAGAAGGATTCAGGGGTGACATCCGATTCGTGGCAATCGGACGCTTTGGGCAATTTGATTAACATGGCAACTCCGCAGCATTGGAGGACAGGTGCACCAATAGACTGCGGAGTATGGGGGAAATTACATTAAGGCAATGTTTTGTCCCGACGAAGATGCAGCAGGTACTGGACCGGCCCGGAAGCGGCGTAGACCAGGAAGGCCAACAATAGAATGCGCGGCGGATCGCTGAACACCACCGCAAACACCAGCACCACAACAAGAATCGCTACGAAAGGTACACGCCCCTTGAGGTCCAGCTCCTTGAAGCTGTTGTACTTGATGTTGCTGACCATCAACATGCCGGCCGCAGCAACCATCAGCGCAACCAGGAACGACATCTTCGAACCCTGAATGCCGTAATCACTGAACGCCCAGACGATACCCGCCACCACGCCCGCGGCAGCAGGACTGGCCAGGCCAATGAAGTAACGCTTGTCGGCAGTGCCTACCTGAGTGTTGAAGCGCGCAAGACGCAACGCCGCACCCGCAACGTAGATAAAGGCAACCATCCAGCCGACCTTGCCCATATCACCCAGCGCCCAGGCAAACGCCAGCAACGCAGGGGCAACACCGAAGGCGACCATGTCCGACAACGAGTCGTACTCGGCACCGAAGGCGCTTTGGGTATTGGTCATGCGCGCCACGCGACCATCCAGGCCATCAAGCACCATGGCGACGAAAATGGCGATGGCGGCAAAACCGAAGTACTTGCTGGCACTCACGGCATCACCTGCCGCCAACGCGCTCTGGGCGCTCATCGAGTTGATGATGGAATAGAAGCCGGCAAACAGGTTCGCCGTCGTAAACAGGTTGGGCAGCAGATAGATGCCACGATGCCGGACCTTGCGGCCTTCCGCGTCATGCCCTTCTTCGACATGTTCATCGATCGGCAGCATGCTTTCGGCGTCGGAAGCCTGGTTTGGCTCTTCGGGACGTTCGCTCATGGACTTTACCTTGCAACGGTGTGAAAAAAATTCGACAGATACTTGCGGCGAGTGTTCGCCCGCAAACGATGCAGCTTTATACCAGAACCCGCTTACCCAAACGAAAAAACGCGGCCTAAGCCGCGTTTTCCCTTGATACGTACGACTTAGTTCTTGGCTTTGTCGACGATCTTGTTGGCACCGATCCACGGCATCATGGAGCGCAGTTGCTCGCCGATGACTTCGATACCGTGGGCGGCGTTGTTACGACGCTTGGCGGTCATCGAAGGGTAGCCGGTGGCGCCTTCGCTGATGAACATTTTGGCGTATTCGCCGTCCTGAATACGTTTCAGGGCGTTGCGCATGGCCTGACGGGATTCGGCGTTGATCACTTCCGGGCCGGTCACGTACTCGCCGTATTCGGCGTTGTTGGAGATCGAGTAGTTCATGTTGGCGATACCGCCTTCGTACATGAGGTCAACGATCAGCTTCAGTTCGTGCAGGCATTCAAAGTAGGCCATTTCCGGCGCGTAGCCCGCTTCAACCAGGGTTTCGAAGCCGGCTTTCACCAGTTCAACGGTACCGCCGCACAGTACGGCTTGTTCGCCGAACAGGTCGGTTTCGGTCTCGTCCTTGAAAGTGGTTTCGATGATGCCGGTACGACCGCCGCCAACACCGGCCGCGTAGGACAGCGCAACGTTCTTGGCGTTGCCCGAAGCATCCTGGTAGATCGCGATCAGGTCAGGAATACCGCCGCCCTTGACGAACTCGGAACGTACGGTGTGGCCTGGAGCCTTTGGCGCGATCATGATCACGTCGAGGTCAGCGCGCGGCACAACCTGGTTGTAGTGGATCGCGAAGCCGTGGGAGAAGGCCAGGGTGGCGCCCTTCTTGATGTTCGGCTCGATTTCATTCTTGTACAGCGCGGACTGGAATTCGTCCGGGGTCAGGATCATGACCAGGTCGGCGGCCGCAACGGCGGAAGCCACGTCAGTCACTTTCAGGCCATGGGCTTCAGCCTTGGCAACGGTAGCCGAGCCTTTGCGCAGGCCAACGGTCACGTCAACGCCGGAATCTTTCAGGTTGCACGCTTGAGCATGGCCCTGGGAGCCGTAACCGATGATGGCGACTTTCTTGCCCTGGATGATCGACAGGTCACAATCTTTATCGTAATAAACTTTCATGAGGTTCCTCTATATATCCAGGCCGTAAGGCCATTCGCTAATTGGGTTAGATGCTGAGTACTTTGTCGCCACGGGCAATCCCGGTGACACCACTGCGTACGGTTTCCAGAATCGAGGCCGTCCCGATCGACTGGATGAAGCTGTCCAGCTTGTCGCTTGTACCGGTCAGTTGAACGGTATAAACGCTGGCGCTCACATCGACGATCTGCCCGCGATAAATATCGGTAGTGCGCTTGATCTCGGCACGCTGGGCGCCTGTAGCCTTGACCTTGACCAACATCAGCTCGCGCTCGATGTGGGCACTTTCCGACAGGTCGACCAGCTTGACCACTTCGATCAGCTTGTTGAGGTTCTTGGTGATCTGCTCGATCACCTCATCGTGGCCCACGGTGGTCAACGTCAGGCGCGACAGGGTCGGGTCTTCGGTTGGGGCCACGGTCAAGCTTTCGATGTTGTAGTTGCGTTGTGAAAACAGGCCGACAACACGGGACAGAGCGCCGGGTTCGTTCTCCAGAAGCAGGGAGATAATGTGCCGCATGATTAAGTACGCTCCGTCTTGTTCAGCCACATGTCGCGCATAGAGCCGTCTTTGATCTGCATCGGGTAGACGTGCTCGCTGGTATCCACCTGAATATCGATGAACACCAGGCGGTCCTTCATGGCGAACGCCTCTTCCATCTTCGGCTTCAGATCTTTCAAATCGGTGATGCGCATGCCGACGTGGCCATAGGCTTCAACCAATTTGACGAAATCGGGCAACGATTCCATGTAGGAATGGGAGTGACGGCTGCCGTAGCTCATGTCCTGCCACTGACGAACCATGCCCAGCACACCGTTGTTCAGGCAGACGATCTTCACGGGAAGACCGTACTGCAGGCACGTCGACAATTCCTGGATGTTCATCTGGATACTGCCTTCACCGGTGACACAGGCAACGTCAGCCTCCGGGAAACTCAGTTTCACACCCATGGCCGCAGGGAAACCGAAGCCCATCGTGCCCAGGCCACCGGAGTTGATCCAACGGTTAGGCTTGTCGAATGTGTAGTACTGCGCGGCGAACATCTGGTGCTGGCCCACGTCGGAGGTCACAAAGGCATCGCCCTTGGTCACTTCACACAGGGTCTCGATCACGGTCTGGGGCTTGATGATGCTGCCGTCGCCCTTGTCGTAAGGGAACAGGCCGCGGTCGCCGCGCCATTCGTCGATCTGCTTCCACCAGCTGGCAACGGATTCCTTGTTCGGCGTTTCGCCGATGTCCTTGAGCGCAGCGACCATTTCAGTCAAGACGCTTTCAACAGGACCCACGATCGGCACGTCCGCCTTGATGGTCTTGGAAATGGACGCCGGGTCGATGTCGATATGGATGATCTTGGCATTCGGGCAAAACTTGCTCGCGCCGTTGATCACGCGGTCATCGAAGCGTGCGCCCACGGCCAGGATCACATCGGCGTGGTGCATGGTCAGGTTGGCGGTGTAGCTGCCGTGCATGCCGAGCATGCCGACGAACTGACGGTCCGAACCCGGGAATGCGCCGAGGCCCATCAAGGTATTGGTCACCGGCAGGTTGAGCAGCTTGGCCAATTCGGTCAGCGGTGCGGAACCGCCCCCCAGAATCACGCCACCACCGGAGTACAGCACCGGGCGCTTGGCCGCCAGGAGCATTTCGGCCGCCTTGCGGATTTGCCCCGAGTGCCCGCGCACGGCCGGGCTGTAGGAGCGCAGCTTGGCTTTCTTCGGGAAGATGTATTCGAATTTCTCGGCCGGGTTGGTCATGTCCTTGGGAATATCCACCACGACAGGACCCGGGCGACCGGATTGTGCGAGGTAGAACGCCTTTTTCATGACTTCCGGAATTTCCGAGGCGTGCTTGATCATGAAGCTGTGTTTCACGATCGGCCGGGAGATACCGATCATGTCGGTTTCCTGGAACGCGTCGGTGCCGACCATGGTGCTGGCGACCTGGCCGGAAATGATCACCATCGGAATGGAGTCCATATAGGCAGTCGCGATACCGGTTATGGCATTGGTTGCGCCCGGGCCGGACGTGACCAGTACCACGCCGGCTTTACCGGTGGCACGGGCGTAGCCGTCAGCCATATGGGTCGCGGCCTGTTCGTGGCGAACCAGGATGTGGGTAACAGCCGGTTCCTTGAACAGTGCGTCGTAGACATGCAGCAGAGCACCACCCGGGTACCCGTAGATATAGTCGACGCCTTCGTCACGCAAAAAGCGGACGAGCATCTCACCGCCAGATAAAAGCTCCACGTTGTTCACCTCTAAAACGCCAGAATACCGTCCGTTGAAAACCGACGGGTCTTAATAGGTTTACTTCTCAACAGAGCATGAGCGACGGTGGTCGCCGACTACGTCAGCACTGACTGAGCAAGTATTGGGATCGTCCCAAGTGTTGCGGGCTTTTCCCACCCAGCGCGAGGTAACGCGTTGCGGGTGTTACAGGTCGGCGCGGATGTGCGCCTCATGATCTGCTGAGCGGGCCTGCTTCTGGCAGTCCCGATACAGCGGACTTTGGATTCTTCTGTTTCAGGCCCTTCAAGTCAAGCAATAATTGCGCTTTTTTCCAACTAAGCGCATGAGAACGCAGGAGAAAGGGCTTTGAGGAGGGATAAAACTCGCCTGAATGTCGTCAAGCGGTAGAAATATGCGCAAGACTGCCGGAAAAACCGGCAGTCAGGCAATTAACGAGCGTCAGCGATCAATTGGTCGAACTTTTTCAGCGCATTGCGCAAGCCAAGGCTCTCCCGAGGACGGTCGGCATAGACCATCTCGGCCATCTCCAGAATCCCGGAAGCATTGGGCAAAGGCAGGTCCTGTTCGAGGATCTGCTTCATACGGACCAGGAAAATCCATTGCAGCCACTGGTGAAAATCCAGTGTGTCGACCGAAAACGGCTCGACGCTGCCGAGCGCTTCGGCGCTGGGGGGCACTTCATCCCACCAGCCCTGCACGCGCAGCTCTCGCTCGATCAGCAACAACTGTTCGGCAATCGCCGGAAAACGTTCATCCATCAGAGGTTGACCTTGGCTTTCGCCCGAGCCTGGGCAGCGCCGGCGGCGTCACCCTGGGCGGCACGCGCGTCGCCGATCAACGCCCACAGGCTGGCTTGCAGGTCCGGGCGACCGTTGGCCATGCTCAAACCACGGCGAGCGAACTGCTCGGCTTGCGGTGCATCCCCCTGGGCCATGCGCACCTGGGCCAGGCGATAGAGCACTTGCGGTTCGCGAGGCGCAACGCGCTGGGCACGCTCCAGGCTCGACGAAGCGCCATTGAGGTCGCCACCGGCCTGTTGTTGCTGGGCGGTGGTGAGCAGCGCCAATACCGGGCCGTCCAGTTGCTCGTCAGCGGACAGGCCGCCCGCACTGGATGACGAAGGAATGCCGCTCGGCGTCGACGGCATGTTGTACGTGCCCTGGTTGACCGGCGCGGTCTGGATCGGCGTTGCATCGACCGGACCCGAAGTGCTTGGCCCCGGGGTCCAGGGTTCGGCGCTGATCGGTGCTGCGGTAGCAGCACCACTGCCAGGTACCATCACCACGACGCCCGAGTCCTGCGGCATTGCCTGCGGCTTGGCCTGTGCCGGACGGTTGGTCACGGTTTGACGAAACCCGCCCTTGGCCGAAATCCGCTCGCTATTGGAGACGCCCGTGCTCGCGTCCACCACCGGAATAGAGCCGCGTTGCACGCTGGAGCAACCGCCGAGCAAAGCCAGAACTGTAATCGCTGGAATCCACAACTTGTTCACTTGAAACCCTCTTTGCTTAATTCATCCAGCCCTTGACCCAATCCATCACCGACTCCGCATCAGCCGGGGCACTGCCCCCGCAGGCGGCACCGGGTGGTGGCTCGCTGCCGCGAATATACGGCATCTGCACCGCCCCCGGGCAGTTGGCGTCGGAACCCTGACCTGTGTGCGGATCAATCCAGGCCTGCACGATATTGTCCGGCTGCGGCATGTTGAGCGGCAACGGGTCAGCTTTACGCATGAAGCTGGTCCAGACCTGCAGCGCACCGGTAGCACCGGTGAACGGCGTCTTGCCATTATCGTCACGGCCCAGCCACACCACGGCCAGTACGTCCTGGCCGAAACCTGCGAACCAACTGTCGCGCGAGTCGTTACTGGTGCCGGTCTTGCCCGCCAGCGTCAGGTTCGACGGCAGCACGCTGTAGACCGAGCGCCCGGTACCTTCACGCATCACGCGTTGCATGGCGTTCTGGATCAGGTAGATGGACCCCGCGTCGAAACGCTGCTGGATCTGGAACGGGTAGCGCTTGAGCGGCTCGCCCTCGGCGGTCAGCACACTGCGAATACCGCGCATCGGGGTATTGAATCCACCGTTGGCCAGGGTCTGGTACATGGTGGCCACTTCCATCGGACTCATGGCTGCCGCCCCCAGCAGCATTGACGGGAAAGCCGGGAACTCCCGTTCTATGCCCAATCGCGCCAGCGTCTTCAGTACATTCGGCACGCCGACTTCGAGCCCCAGGCGCGACGTCGAGATATTGTAGGAATGCGCCAGCCCCTGGTACAGAAACACGGTGCCGTGCGAGCGGCGGTCGAAGTTCTTCGGCGTCCACACTTGACCATCGGCGCCTTTGATCGACAGCGGATCGTCCGACAGCCAACTGGTGAGCGTGTACTTGCTCGGTTTTTCCAGGGCGGTCAGGTAAACCGCCGGCTTGACCAGCGAACCGATCGGCCGCACGGCATCCAGGGCACGGTTGAAACCGGCGAAACTGGCCTGGCGGCTGCCGATCATGGCCTGGACTTCACCGGTTTCCGGGTTGGTCACGACCATGGCAGCCTCGACTTCATCAGAGCCCTTACGGCCGGTCAGGCGTTTGAAGGTGTCATTGACCGACGCCTCGGCCTTCATCTGCAGAATGGGGTCAAAGCTGGTGAAGATGCGCAGGCCTTCTTCGGTCAAGTCTTCGTCGCGGTAGTCTTCGCGCAACTGACGTTTGACCAGGTCGATAAAGCCGGGGAACGAGCTGTCCGCCAGCTTGCCGCGCGTGGTGACGCCCAGCGGCATTTTCTTCGCCGCTGCGACCTGTTCGGCAGTGGCAACGCCCTGCTGCTCCAGAACATCGAGCACCAGATTACGGCGCTCAAGCGCACGCTCCGGGTTGCGCCGCGGGTTGTAATAGGACGGCCCCTTCACCATCCCCACCAGCAAGGCGACCTGATGCAATTTCAATTCGGACAGCGGTTGCCCGAAGAAAAACTGGCTGGCCAGGCCGAAGCCATGCACCGCGCGCTGACCATCCTGGCCGACGAAGACCTCGTTGAGGTACGCCTCGAGGATTTCCTGCTTGCTGTAATGCAACTCCAGGAGCATGGCCATTATGGCTTCGGTGAGTTTGCGCGTCAGGCTGCGCTCGTTGGTCAGGTAGAAGTTCTTCACCAACTGCTGGGTGAGCGTACTGCCGCCCTGGGTCATCCTGCCGCCGGAGGTATTGACCCAAACTGCGCGGGCAATCGACTTCGGCGAAACGCCCCAGTGACTATAGAAGTCGCGGTCTTCGACAGCGACCAGGGTTTCCAGCAGATACGGAGGCGCCTGATCGAGCTTGATCAGGATGCGGTCTTCAAGGTTCTTCGGGTAGATGCCGCCAATCATCAGCGGTTCGAGACGCACGACCGGCAGCTTGGCGCCGTTGAGCGACGACAGCTCGGCCACGTAATCGCCGGAAAAGCGCACGCGTACCGGCTGGGCTTTTTCCAGGCCTTCGTAGAACTGGAAGCCACGGGTGTTCAGGTCGACGGTATTGCCGCTGACCGCCGCCGCGCCCGGGCCGTTGCTCACGGGTTCGCGTCGATAGCCCAGCGCATCGAGTTCGGTGAGGAAGTCGTCCTTGCTCAGTTTCTGGCCGGCGAACAATTCCAGCGGGCGTGCATACACCTTGGCCGGGATGGTCCAGCGCTTGCCGGAGAACTTCTCCTGGACCACGGCGTCGAGATACACCGCAACGCCGGCGAGCGCAACAAGGCCAACCAGGCCGAGCTTGAGCGCCCAGCCCAGCCACGGGCGCAGGCTGCGCGAAGGAGGTTTTTTACGGGAACGGGGAGATCGGGTTCGAGTCATGGCGGCGGATTATACGCACTTTATTGATGATCAACATGAGCCGGACAGCGGTTTGCACGACCGCCCGTAGCGGCCATAATGCCTGCCATGATTTCTCCCAGACTTTGAAGGATCGCCCGTGAGCCAGTCCCTGATCGCAGCCCTGCAAAACCCGGCGTTGTACCCGCATCCGGTGGAAGCATTTCACGTTATTGAAACCCATATTTCCTGGGTAATCCTGACCGGTCCTTACGCTTATAAACTGAAGAAACCGATGAACTTCGGGTTCCTGGACTTCACCGATCTGGAAAAACGCGGCCACTTCTGCAACGAAGAACTGCGCCTCAACCAGCGCCTGACCGAAGATTTGTATCTTGAAGTGTTGCCAATTACCGGCACTGCCGACGCACCGCAACTGGCTGGCGACGGCCCGGTCATCGAATACGCGCTGAAAATGCGCCAGTTCCCGCAGAGCCAGATGCTGAGCACCTTGCAAGCCAACGGCGAACTGACCAGCGCGCACATTGACGAAATGGCCAGGCAGATTGCGCATTTCCACATCAACGCCCCCAAAGTCCCACAGGAACACCCGGCCGGCACCCCGGATGAAGTGATGGCACCGGTACGCCAGAACTTCGAACAGATCCGCCCATTCCTCAGTGACAAGGCCGACCTGACTCAACTGGAAGCCCTGCAAGCCTGGGCCGAAAGCAGCTTCGAACGCCTCAAGCCGCTGCTGCAACAGCGCAAGCTCAATGGATTCACCCGCGAATGCCATGGTGACATTCACCTGGGCAACGCCACGCTGATCGACGGCCATGTGGTGATCTTCGACTGCATCGAGTTCAACGAGCCGTTCCGCTTCACCGACGTGTACGCCGACACCGCGTTCCTGGCGATGGACCTGGAAGACCGTGGCCTCAAATGCCTGGCGCGACGATTCATCAGCCAGTACCTGGAGCTGACCGGGGATTATCAGGGCCTGGAGCTGCTCAATTTCTACAAGGCGTATCGCGCCCTGGTCCGGGCCAAAGTTGCGCTGTTCAGCATGCCGAGCGAAGCCGACCCGGTGCAACGCGCCACCACCCTGCGCCAGTACCGCAACTACGCCAATCTGGCTGAAAGCTACAGCACGATTCCGTCGCGCTTCCTGGCAATCACCCATGGTGTTTCGGCCGTGGGCAAAAGCCATGTCGCCCTGCGCCTGGTCGAGGCATTAGGCGCTGTTCGCCTGCGCTCGGACGTGGAGCGCAAGCGCCTGTTTGGCGAGCAGCCTGTGGAAAATACACCGCAGGCCGGCATCTATAACCATGACGCCAGTGCTGCAACGTACACGCGACTGAACGAAATTGCCGACACCGTGCTTCGCGCCGGTTTCCCGGTGGTGCTGGATGCCACCTTCCTCAAACGCGAACAACGCGACGCGGCGGCCCGGGTTGCCGAAGCCACCGGGGCTCCGTTCCTGATTCTGGATTGCAATGCGCCCCAGGCCGTCATCGCCAGTTGGCTGGCACAACGTCAGGCAGATAAAAACGATCCGTCCGACGCAACGTTGGTGGTTATCGAACAGCAGCAAGCCAATCGTGACCCGCTGACAGCGCAGGAGCTGCTGTTGAGCAAGCGCGTCGAGACCAACGAAAGCGGGACCCTCGATGCGTTGGTTGCGCATATTCGTCAGCGCTTGCCCGGCCTGTAAGAAATATTTCTTGGTCGTGTCGCCACGTTGGCGCACGACTCTGCGATAGTGGCACTATAATGGCGCCATAATACCAACAGGAGTCGTCGTCATGAGTCATCCCAAGCTTCTTGATACCCCGCTCTACGCGCTCCTGCACAAGGACGACATCCGCGGCTTCAATCAGGAACGCCCCGGTGACGGGGTTATCGACATGCGTGGCGGCGACTTCCGAGGGTTGGACCTGCGCGAACTGAACACCGCAGGTATCGACTTCACCGACGCCTACTTCCGCTCCGCCGACCTGCGCGGGCTGGATTTACGTGAATGTTCGCTGGAAGGCGCCAGCCTGGCCCACGCGCAGATTTCCGGCACTTACTTCTCCTCCGACCTGACGGCTGACGAGATCCTGATGTCGGTCAATTTCGGCACCCGCCTGCGTTACCGCACCAAATAACCTCAAGACTTCGGCTCCCGGCCGCGCGACAGGCGTGCCGGGCGCTTTACCCTGCCTGAGATATGGCGGCGGTCTTATAAGCTTTTGAGCCGTTCCCGAGCAAAAAATCACACTTTTCCTACTGAGCGCTACACTCATTTTCAGGCTTGCCTGGTCACGATACCCACCGCACCCTTCGGCCGTCGCAAGGAGGCTTGATGAACGATGAGCTGCAGCACCTGAAAAATCTTGGCAAGACGTCGGCGCAATGGCTGCATGCGGTGGGCATCCACAGCGCATCCGACTTACGCCGCCTGGGGGCGGTCGACGCCTACCGCGCCGTGCGCACTCGCGGGTTCCGAGCATCGAAAGTCCTGCTGTATGCCATTGAAGGCGCATTGATGGATGTGCATTGGAACGACATTCCCGCAGAACGCAAAGAAGCGTTGAACCGTCAGTTCGATGCGCTCTCGACGCGCAAGAAGATTTAGGTCTGCGGAGGGGCAGTTGTAGAAAAATACGGGAATGGATAAAACAATTGTTGACTCTCAAATGAGAATCGTTATGATTATCACAACTGGTCGCGAGATCAGCCGATAACTGAAAGACCATTGGTTCGGACTCTCAGATTATCTCCTCATCAGGCTAATCACGGTTATTTGACCCGGCTCTTGCCGGGTCTTTTTTTGCCTGGAAAACCCTGTGCTCAGCGCGCGATGATCAACGGATGACCACGTTCCGGATGCGACTGCACCAACACATCCAGACCAAACACCGCCTTGAGCGGCTCGGGCCGCAGCACCTGTGCCGGCGTGTCCAGGGCATGCGGGCGCCCACCCGCCAGCAGCAGGATACGATCACAGTAACGCGCGGCCAGGTTCAGGTCATGCAGGATCACCAGCACCGCCGCGCCACGGTCGGCAAAGCTGCGGATGGCCTGCAAGGTCGTATGCTGATGCAACGGATCGAGCATCGATGTCGGCTCATCCAGCAACAACGTCTGCCCCGCCTCGCCCGGCCATAATTGCGCCAATACTCGGGCCAGGTGCACCCGTTGACGCTCCCCGCCCGACAAGGCCAGGTAACTGCGCCCGCTCAGGTGCCCTGCATCTGCCGCATGCAGCGCCGCGCGGATAATCTCCTCATCCCGTACGCGACCGGTCTGATGGGGCAAACGTCCCATGCCTACCACTTCCTCGACACGGAAAGCGAAATCCAGGGTGGAGGTCTGGGGCAGGACTGCCAGGCGTTGAGCGCGTTGCGCGCCGCTCAAACGCTTCAATTCCTGCGCACCCAGCCAGACCTTGCCCTGATCAGGCAACAATTCACCGCACAGCGCACTCAACAAGGTGCTTTTACCCGCACCGTTAGGGCCCAATACGCCCAGCACTTGGCCCGGAAGCAGGTCCAGGGTCACATCCGCCAACACGGTCTTGCCTGCGCGACGGATGTGCAGCGCTTCCACCCGCAGCATCAGGCGCGCCCCCGCAACAATAAATAGAGAAAAAAAGGCGCGCCGATAAACGCGGTAACGATACCGATCGGCAATTCCGCCGGCGCCAACGCCAGGCGCGCCACCAGATCGGCAAACAGCAGCAAACTCGCGCCCGCCAGCACCGAAGCCGGCAGCAACACCCGGTGGTCCGGGCCTGCCAGCAACCGCACCAGATGCGGCACCACCAATCCGACAAAGCCGATCATGCCCGCCGCAGCCACCGCTGCGCCGACGCCCAACGCCGTACAGAACACCAGTTCACGCTTGAGCCTTTCAACATCGATCCCCAGATGACTGGCCTCGGACTCACCCAGCAACAGCGCATTCAAGGCCTTCGCTCGGCGCGGCAGCCACAGCGCCACGCCCGCACTGACCAGCAGCAACGGCCATAATCGCGAATAGCTGGCACCGTTGAGGCTGCCCAGGTTCCAGAATGTCAGGGTACGCAAGGTGGCGTCGTCTGCCAGGTAGGTAAACAGCCCCACCGTGGAACCGGCGAGCGCCGTCAGCGCAATGCCGGCAAGCAGCATCGTCGCGACGTTGGTCTGGCCGTTGCGCCGTCCCAATCGATACACCAGCGCGGTGACGCCCAGGCCGCCCAGAAACGCGCAGATCGATAATAGATACGGACCGACCGCGTCCGGCAGCCCGCCAAAAAACGAGCCTGCGACAATGGCCACCGCTGCCCCCAATGCCGCACCACTGGACACGCCCACCAAGCCAGGATCAGCCAGCGGGTTGCGAAACAACCCCTGCATCGCCACGCCCGACAATGCAAGCACGCCCCCGACGGCCAGGCCCAGTAACGTGCGCGGCAAACGAATCTGCCCCAGGATCAACTCGGCCTGTTCGAGCCCCTGCGCATTGATCGGCATCCCCATCAATCGCAATGCGGCCCTGAGTGTGTCGAACAACGGCAGGCTGACCGGGCCCAGGGCCAATGAGAGCCAGATCGCCACCAGAGACAACAGCGCCAGCCCGATAAACAGCGTTTTCGGTTTAACCAATGTCGTCATGGGGCGGGTTGCGCGCTGGACGGGTAAAACACGGCAGACAACTGCGAGAGGCTCTGCGGCAAGCGTGGCCCGAGCCCGCCCACCAGCAGCGTCGGGTCCAACTCAATCACCCGGCCGCTCTTGGCCGCCGGCGTGGACGCGAGGATAGGATTTTCCTTGAACAACGCCACACGGGCCGCTTCACCGCTGAGTGCCCGATCAGCAAATACCAGCACATCGGGACTCAACCCGGCCAGCGACTCCACCGAGAACAGTTTGTAACCATTGTGAGTCGCCAGGTTATGGCCGCCGGCCTGCTGCACTATCCAGTCAGCCGCGGTGTCCTGACCGGCGATCAACGGCTTGCCGCCGGCGTGCCCGAGCAACAGCAACACGCCCGGTGCTTTTTGCGTCACCTGGGCCTTGGCCACCCAGGCTTTCTGTCGGTCCAGAGACTGCTCATAGCCGCTGAACAATTGGTTGGCCCTGGCCTCGCTGTCCAGCAGCTTACCCAAATGCGCCAGGTTGGTTTTCAGGCTCGCCAAATCCGGCTGTGCCGAGAACATTTCTACCTGCACCCCGGCGCTGCGGATTTGCGCCAGCACTGGCGGTGGGCCCATCTCCTCAGTGCCCACCAGCAGCTGTGGGCGCAGGCTGAGAATGCCTTCGGCCGACAATTGGCGCTGATAACCGATGCTTGGCAATGCCTTGAGTGACGCCGGATGCTGGCTTGTCGTGTCCACGCCGACCAGTTTCGACTCGCCCCCCATTGCCGTCACCCACTCCGATAACGCGCCACCGGCGCTGACCCAGCGTTGCGGCAGCTCCGAGGCTTGGACCGCTTGGCTGACCAGCAATCCGGCAACAAGCGCAATAACGCTGGCACTCAGGCGCATAACAGGGTTTCCTTTCAAGGCAGAGCCGCTCATGCACTCATCAATGTGACAGATACAGCCTGCCCGGCATCGTAATGAGCACCCGACCAGCTGACGGGCGAAGCGGCATTTGATAATTGTTTGCATTTGAACGTCAAGGCACTTAAGGAATGAAATGAAGTTTCTCTGCCCCTCCGAAGCCCTTGCGCCCGACAGCAGCCTCGGCTTTGATATCGACGGGCGCAAACTGTTGGCCGTGCGGCGCGATGGGGTTGCCTACTTCTATATCAACCGTTGCCCCCACCGCGGCATCCCGCTGGAATGGCAGCCGCACCGCTTCCTCGATTCAAGCGCCAGCCTGATTCAATGCGCCACCCACGGGGCGCTGTTCCTGATCGAAAGCGGCGAATGCATCGCCGGCCCCTGCGCAGGCCAAAGCCTCACCGCCCTGCCCGGCCGCGAAGACGAACAGGGCCTGTGGGTGGAACTCTAGTCACCCAACAGCACTTTCAACGGCCGCTCGACGTAAATCTCTTCAGGCGTGACCCGCACACCGTATGCCAGCACCTCGACCCCCGCCGCCTTGGCCTCACGCAACGCAGCGGCGTAACCCGCATCAATTTCCACCGCCGGGCGCACCGCATCGATCCCCGAGAGATTGACGCAATACAACTGCACCGCCCGCACACCTTCACGCGCCAGGTAAGCCAGCTCCCGCAAGTGCTTGGCGCCGCGCTGGGTCACCGCATCAGGGAATGCCGCCACTGAGCTGCCATCAAAGCCCAAGGTGACACTTTTAACCTCGACAAACGCGGCCCCCTGGGGGTATTCCAGGCGAAAATCGATTCGGCTCTTTTCCTGACCGTAGGGCACTTCTCGCTTCAACGCAGTGAAACCGTTGAGCTCAGTGATGACGCCGGCGCGTAGTGCTTCCTCGACCAACTGATTGGCGCGTGCCGTATTCACGCATGCCAGCCGCCCCTGGGGCGTTTCGGCGATTTCCCAGGTGCCTGGCAACTTGCGCTTGGGGTCGGCAGAACGGCTGAACCAGACCTGGCCACCTTCAACCATGCAGTTGAGCATCGAACCGGTGTTCGGGCAGTGAATGGTGAGCAACTCGCCGGTAACGGTTTCGATGTCGGTGAGAAAGCGCTTGTAGCGGCGGATCAGCCGCCCTTCTTCGAGGGGAGGATGAAAACGCATCAGCCTTGCCAGCTCCGCAGGCCACGGGCAATCCGCTCCACCGCTTCCTGTAGCCGATCAAGGTTTTGCGTGTAGGCAAAGCGCACATGATGACCCGCCTGATAACGCCCGAAATCCAGACCGGGGGTAAAGGCCACATATTCTGTTTCCAGGAAATGCCGGCAGAACGCGAAGGCATCACCGCCGAACGCGCTGATATCCGCATAAAGATAGAACGCGCCTTCCGGCTCCACCGCGATCCTGAAGCCCAACTCGCGCAGGGCCGGCAGCAGGAAGTCACGACGTCGACCGAATTCGGCGCGACGCTCTTCCAGAATGCTCAGGGTTTGCACGCTGAAACAGGCCAGGGCCGCATGCTGGGCCATGCTCGGCGCACTGATGTAGAGGTTCTGCGCCAACTTCTCCAGTTCACCCACCGCTTCAGGGGGTGCCACCAGCCAGCCCAGGCGCCAGCCGGTCATGCCGAAATACTTCGAAAAACTATTCAGGACAAAAGCATCGTCATCGACTTCCAGTACGCTAGCGGCGTCTGCGCCGTAGGTGAGGCCGTGATAGATCTCGTCCACCACCAAGTGGCCGTCACGCGCCTTGACGGCACTCGACAGCCCGGCCAGTTCGTCCCGAGTGAGCATCGTCCCGGTAGGATTGGCCGGGGAGGCAACCAGCGCGCCCACGCTGTCCTGGTTCCAGTGTTCGGCCACCAGCTCGGCGGTCAATTGGTAACGCACCTGCGGCCCCACTGGCACCAACTGCGCCGCGCCCTCCACCAGGCGCAAAAAATGCCGGTTGCAGGGGTAACCTGGATCCGCCAACAGCCAGTGCTTGCCCGGATCCACCAGCAGGCTGGTGGCGAGTAACAACGCGCCGGAGCCACCGGGCGTGATCAGAATGCGCTGCGGATCAATGTTCAACCCATAGCGCTGCTGGTAGAAACCGCTGATCGCGTCACGCAACTCGGGCAGCCCACGGGCGGCGGTGTAGCGCGTCTTGCCGTTGGCCAGGGCCGCCTGGCCAGCCTTGATAATCGGTTCGGCGGTGGTGAAGTCCGGCTCGCCGATTTCCAGATGGATCACGTCGCGGCCGGCTGATTGCAGCTCATTGGCCCGCGCCAGTAACGCCATGACATGAAAAGGTTCGATGGCGCGACTGCGCGCACTGTAGGGCTGAGCCATTAGCCTTCCTTAGACGGTGAGGACAAAATCCGGATTCTACCGAACCCTGGCGTTAAAACATGCTCTATTGCCTGCCCGACCGACTTGACGGTACGGGCAAGCGCCGGCAAAACGACTAAAATCAACATTCGAGACGAGACATACCCAGCCACGACGGGGCCCTGCAGTTTGCAACCCCGGCGCGACAGGCTCGACAACCGGGAGTGGCGCACCCCGAATCTATCTGGTAAGTTCGCCCGCTTGCAGCCGCAGGGCCGGCAGGTGTCGGTGACGTTGCAATCCTGCGCAATGGATTAGAAGAGTGAGAGGCGGTCTATTCATGTCCACCCAAGAAAAGCAAAGCATCAGCGGCTTCGAACCTTACGTAGAGAAGAAAGGTGAGGAGTACATGGGCGAGCCCATGCGCTTGCACTTCACCAAGATCCTGAACAAGTGGAAACAGGACTTGATGCAGGAGGTTGACCGTACCGTTGACCACATGAAGGACGAAGCAGCCAACTTCCCTGACCCGGCCGACCGTGCGAGCCAGGAAGAAGAGTTCGCCCTCGAACTGCGCGCCCGTGATCGCGAGCGCAAGTTGATCAAGAAGATCGACAAGACCCTGCAACTGATCAAAGACGAAGAATACGGCTGGTGCGAATCCTGCGGCGTCGAGATTGGTATTCGTCGCCTGGAAGCCCGCCCGACCGCGGACCTCTGTGTAGACTGCAAGACCTTGGCCGAAATCAAGGAAAAACAGGTCGGCAAGTAATACCTGCCGAGCTGAAGGAATGGGGCGTGCGAACGCCCCATTTTTGTGTCTGGCGTTTACCGATTTTCCAGTAGTATCCGGCCCATGACTGCCTCTACCTACATCGGGCGTTTCGCCCCCACGCCCAGCGGCCATTTGCACTTCGGCTCCCTGGTCGCCGCCCTCGCCTCCTACCTCGACGCCCGCGCCAATCAAGGCCGCTGGCTGATGCGCATGGAAGACCTCGATCCGCCCCGTGAAGAGCCCGGCGCCCAGGCGGCAATTCTGCATGCCCTGGAAAGCTACGGTTTTGAATGGGACGGCGAGTTGGTCCGGCAGAGCGAGCGACACGAGGCCTACGCCAAGGTGCTGAACGACCTGTTCAACCATGGCCTGGCCTACGCCTGCACCTGCTCGCGCAAACAGCTGGAGCCCTACAACGGGATTTACCCCGGACTCTGCCGCAACGCCGGCCACGACCAGCAAGATGCCGCTATCCGTCTGCGCGTACCCGAGCTTGAATATCATTTTACCGACCGGGTACAGGGCTCATTCCGACAGCACCTGGGGCGTGATGCGGGCGACTTCATCATCCGCCGCCGCGACGGCCTGTACGCCTACCAATTGGCCGTTGTCCTGGATGACGCCTGGCAAGGGGTTACCGACATCGTGCGCGGCGCCGACCTGCTCGACTCCACGCCACGCCAGCTTTACCTGCAGGAATTGCTCGGCCTGCGCCAGCCGCGCTACCTGCATGTGCCGCTGATCGTCCAGCCGGACGGTAACAAACTGGGCAAGTCGTACCGTTCGCCACCGCTGACCGCGGACCAGGCCACGCCGTTGCTGCTCAGAGCACTGCGCGCCCTCGGTCAGCCGGCCGGCGATGAACTGCTTTACGCGAGCCCCAGGGAATTGCTGGATTGGGGCATCCAGCAGTGGGATGCCACACTGATCCCGCGCACACTCACGCTGGCCGAAGCGCAATTGCGCTGAAGGCGCTTGCAGCTTGCCGGGCATCCGTTACCATCGCCGCAGTTTTTTAATCAGAGGCCAACATGTACATCTATCGATTGGTCCTGCTGCTGGTCGTCGGGATCTACCTGTTTTCCCCCGCCATCATGGACTGGTGGATCGACGCCACAGGCGCCTGGTACCGCCCTTATCTGCTGTGGCTGATCCTGATCGTCGTGACTTTCATCCTGCAGAGCCAAAAAGATGCCGATGAGCTTTAGCCTCACCCAGATGCTGCTGATCAGCGCCGCCTACCTGGCGGCGTTGTTCGGCGTCGCCTGGATCAGTGAGCGCGGAATGATTCCGCGGGCGATCATTCGCCATCCGTTGACCTACACCTTGTCCCTGGGCGTGTACGCCAGCGCCTGGGCGTTCTACGGTACGGTGGGCCTGGCCTATCAATACGGCTACGGGTTCCTTTCCAGCTACCTCGGCGTATCCGGTGCGTTCCTGCTGGCACCGGTGCTGCTGTACCCGATCCTGAAAATCACCCGTACCTATCAGTTGTCCTCCCTGGCGGACCTGTTTGCCTTTCGCTTTCGCAGCACCTGGGCCGGTGCGCTCACCACGATCTTCATGTTGATCGGCGTGCTGCCGTTGCTGGCGCTGCAGATCCAGGCGGTGGCCGACTCCATCAGCATCCTGACCCGCGAGCCCGTGCAACATCGTGTTGCCCTGGCCTTCTGCGCCTTGATCAGCCTGTTCACGATTTTCTTCGGCTCACGCCATATCGCCACCCGCGAAAAACACCAGGGCCTGGTGTTCGCGATTGCCTTCGAGTCGGTCATCAAGTTGATTGCCATCGGCGGTGTGGGCCTTTACGCGCTTTACGGCGTGTTCGACGGCCCGCAACAGTTGGAATTGTGGTTGCTGCAAAACCAGACGGCCCTTGCAGCGTTGCACACGCCGCTGCAGGAAGGCCCGTGGCGAACGCTGCTGCTGGTGTTCTTCGCGTCGGCAATCGTGATGCCGCACATGTACCACATGACCTTCACCGAGAACCTCAACCCACGCTCGCTGGTCAGCGCCAGCTGGGGTTTGCCCCTGTTCCTGCTGTTGATGAGCCTGGCGGTGCCGCTGATCCTCTGGGCCGGCCTGAAACTGGGGGCCACCACCAACCCCGAGTATTTCACCCTGGGCATCGGTATCGCGGCCAACAGCCCGGCTCTGGCGCTGCTGGCGTACGTCGGCGGTTTGTCCGCGGCCAGCGGCCTGATCATTGTCACCACGCTGGCCCTCTCCGGCATGGCGCTTAACCACCTGGTGCTGCCGCTGTACCAGCCACCGGCCGAAGGCAATATCTATCGTTGGCTGAAATGGACGCGTCGCGCGCTGATCGTCGCGATCATCATGGCCGGCTACGCCTTTTACCTGCTGCTGGGCGCCGGACAGGACCTGGCCAACCTCGGCATCGTGGCCTTTGTCGCCACCCTGCAGTTCCTGCCGGGCGTGCTGTCGGTGCTGTACTGGCCCACCGCCAACCGCCGAGGCTTCATCGCCGGGTTGCTGGCGGGCATCCTGGTGTGGCTGGTCACCATGCTGCTACCGCTGGTCGGCAACCTGCAGGGGTTCTATATCCCCTTGCTGAACATGATTTACGTGCTGGACGACACCAGCTGGCACATGGCCGCAATCGCCTCGCTGGCCGCCAACGTGCTGATGTTCACGCTGATCTCGCTGTTCACCAATGCCAGCCCCGAAGAAATCAGCGCCGCCGAAGCCTGCGCGGTGGACAACGTGCGCCGCCCGCAACGCCGCGAGCTGCACGCGGCCTCGCCCCAGGAGTTCGCCACGCAACTGGCCAAGCCACTCGGCGCCAAGGCCGCGCAAAAGGAAGTCGAGCAGGCCTTGCGCGATTTGTACCTGCCGTTCGACGAGCGCCGCCCCTATGCCCTGCGGCGTTTGCGTGACCGTATCGAAGCCAACCTGTCGGGGTTGATGGGCCCCAGCGTGTCCCAGGACATGGTGGAAACCTTCCTGCCCTACAAGGCGGGCGGCGAGAACTACGTGACCGAAGACATCCACTTCATCGAAAGCCGGCTCGAGGACTACCACTCGCGCCTCACCGGTCTGGCCGCCGAGCTCGATGCCCTGCGCCGTTATCACCGCCAGACCCTGCAGGAACTGCCGATGGGCGTGTGTTCCCTGGCCAAGGACCAGGAAATCCTGATGTGGAACAAGGCCATGGAAGAGCTCACCGGTATCGCCGCGCAACGCGTGGTCGGCTCTCGCCTCAATACCCTGGGCGATCCCTGGAAAGAACTGTTGCAGGGTTTTATCAACCTGCCCGACGAGCATTTGCACAAACAGCACCTGGCGCTCGACGGCCAGACCCGCTGGCTGAACCTGCACAAGGCCGCCATTGACGAGCCCCTGGCCCCCGGTAACAGCGGCCTGGTGTTACTGGTCGAAGACCTCACCGACACGCAGATGCTCGAAGACAAGCTGGTGCACTCCGAGCGCCTGGCCAGCATCGGTCGCCTGGCCGCCGGCGTGGCTCACGAGATCGGCAACCCTATTACCGGCATCGCCTGCCTGGCGCAGAACCTGCGCGAAGAACGCGAGGAAGACGGTGAAATCACCGAGATCAGCGGGCAAATCCTCGAGCAGACCAAGCGCGTGTCGCGCATCGTGCAGTCACTGATGAGCTTTGCCCACTCCGGCGCCCACCAGAATCAGGACGAAGCGGTGTGCCTGGCCGAAGTGGCGCAGGACGCCATTGGGCTGCTGGCCTTGAACCGGCGCAATTTCGAAGTACAGTTCTTTAACTTGTGCGATCCGGACCATTGGGTCGATGGCGACTCGCAACGCCTGGCCCAAGTCCTGATCAACCTGCTGTCCAACGCCCGCGACGCCTCCCCGCCGCACAGTGCGGTACGCGTCAAGAGCGAGGCTTTCGAGCACACGGTCGACCTGATCGTGGAAGACGAAGGCAGCGGCATTCCACAGAACATCATGGACCGATTGTTCGAACCTTTCTTCACCACCAAGGACCCGGGTGAAGGTACCGGTCTGGGCCTTGCACTGGTCTATTCCATCGTTGAAGAGCATTATGGACAAATCACCATCGACAGCCCGGCTGACACCGAAAGCCAACGCGGCACCCGTATTCGGGTGACCTTGCCGCGTCATGTCGAAGCGACGTCCGCTGTGAACTGAGACCGTCGAGAGAATTGAATCAATGCCGCACATTTTGATCGTCGAAGACGAAACCATTATCCGCTCTGCCTTGCGTCGCCTGCTTGAACGTAATCAGTACCAGGTCAGCGAAGCCGGCTCGGTGCAGGAAGCGCAGGAGCGGTTCAGCATTCCCACGTTCGACCTGATCGTCAGCGACCTGCGTCTGCCGGGCGCACCGGGTACCGAATTGATCAAGCTGGGCCAGGGCACGCCGGTGCTGATCATGACCAGCTACGCCAGCCTGCGCTCGGCGGTGGACTCGATGAAGATGGGCGCGGTGGACTACATCGCCAAGCCTTTTGACCACGACGAGATGCTTCAGGCGGTGGCGCGCATCCTGCGTGACCGTCAGTCGGCCGGCAGTGCGCCGGTTGAACACCGTCCGGCAGGCAAAGCTGCCGAGAAACCGGGTGTCGATAACAGCAACGGCGAGATCGGCATCATTGGTTCCTGCCCGCCGATGCAGGACCTTTACAGCAAGATTCGCAAAGTCGCGCCGACCGACTCCAATGTATTGATCCAGGGTGAGTCGGGCACCGGCAAGGAACTGGTGGCCCGCGCCCTGCATAACCTGTCCAAACGTGCCAAGGCACCGATGATCTCGGTGAACTGCGCAGCGATCCCCGAATCCTTGATCGAGTCCGAATTGTTCGGCCACGAAAAAGGCGCGTTCACCGGTGCCAGCGCCGGGCGCGCGGGCCTGGTCGAAGCGGCCGATGGCGGCACGCTGTTCCTCGACGAGATCGGCGAACTGCCCCTGGAAGCACAGGCACGCTTGCTGCGCGTGTTGCAGGAAGGCGAGATTCGCCGGGTCGGGTCGGTGCAATCGCAAAAGGTCGATGTACGCCTGATCGCCGCGACGCACCGTGACCTCAAGAGCCTGGCCAAGATCGGCCAATTCCGTGAAGACTTGTATTACCGCCTGCACGTAATTGCGCTCAAGCTGCCGGCACTGCGTGAGCGCGGCGCCGACGTCAACGAAATCGCCCAGGCGTTCCTGCTGCGCCAGAGCGCACGCATCAACCGAACCGACCTGAAATTTGCGCCCGACGCGGAGCAGGTGATCCGGCATTACTCATGGCCGGGCAACGTGCGCGAACTGGAAAACGCCGTCGAGCGTGCGGTCATCCTGTCGGAAAGCCCGGAAATATCCGCCGAGCTGCTGGGCATCGATATCGAACTCAGCGATCTGGACGACGACGACTTCATCGGCCTGGCGCCGCAACAGGGCGCGGGCAGCAATACCAGCCACGAGCCGACGGAAGATTTGTCCCTGGAAGACTATTTCCAGCACTTCGTCCTCGAGCACCAGGACCACATGACCGAGACCGAACTGGCACGCAAGCTGGGCGTGAGCCGCAAGTGCCTGTGGGAACGTCGCCAGCGCCTGGGCATTCCACGGCGCAAGACCGGCGTCGCCAGCGAAAGTTGAGGGGCCGCGCCACAGGTAACACGTGCAGATGTGAAAAAACTGTTACCGCGGATATTTCGCGTAACAAAAGCCGGGGCTTACGGTAACGAAGCCCCGGCTTTTTTTGTTCCCTCAAAAACCCGAATCAGCCTAAAACCCCCGGTTTTACTGGGCAACGCTAAAGTTGGCACGCACCCTGCTATATGCTTAGTACAAAAACAATAACAAGCTTTGTACAAGACAATAAAAATAAGACGAATCGACTCACGCATAACAAAAACAACACGGCGGAGGCGCAGCTAACTGATTCTTTTGGAGAGGCGTTGCATTTGGGGCTTGCCCCGCAACCAGGCCGAGAACAACAAAAACTGCCCTAAGGCAGAGCCTGAACTGGTTGGATCGTAGATCAGCAACACAGCGACCAAAGCAATCCGTTTGCTCTTGCTCCCGATTGGGAGTGTCATGAAGGTGAAGCTTCATGACGAGGGCGATCAACAAAAACAAGAAGCCCGAAACCAATAATAAAAATAGAGCACGCAACTACTTCTGGGGGAGCTTCGGCTCCCCTTGTAGTTTCCGACAGATTGCCCCTGGATTGCCCCTCAAACGCTTTTGGCGCAACGCCCGCAGCTTGTTCCTACACCATCCCCTGACTAAATGCTAGAATCCCGGCCCATCATGCGGTCATTCTTCGTTATGGCCGAACATTCCTTCAAACAGTGCATCCCATGCTGAAGAAGTTGTTCCAGTCATTCCGTTCCCCCTTGCGTCGTACGCAACACATTCGCAGCACGCCTGAAGTGCTTAACAGCAATCAGCATTCATTGCAGCGCGCTCAATTCAGCCGTTACGCAGTGAACATCGTCGAACGTTTGCAGAACGCCGGCTACCAGGCCTACCTGGTGGGCGGTTGCGTACGCGACATGCTGCTCAATATCACGCCGAAGGATTTCGACGTCGCCACCAGCGCCACGCCTGAACAGGTACGTGCCGAGTTTCGCAATGCGCGGATCATCGGGCGCCGCTTCAAGCTGGTGCATATCCACTTCGGTCGCGAAATCATCGAAGTCGCGACGTTCCGCGCCGGCCATCCGCAAAACGATGAAGAGGAAGACACCAATCAGTCTTCCCGCAACGAGAGCGGACGCATCCTGCGCGACAATGTCTACGGCACCCTGGAAGAAGACGCGCAACGCCGCGACTTCACCATCAATGCCCTGTATTACGATCCGGTCAGCGAGCGCATCCTCGATTACGCCAACGGCGTTCACGACATCCGCAACAACCTGATCCGCCTGATCGGCGAGCCGACGCAGCGCTACCAGGAAGACCCGGTGCGCATGCTGCGTGCGGTGCGGTTCGCTGCCAAGCTGAACTTCGGCATCGAGAAACACACGGCCGCACCGATTCGCGAACTGGCACCGATGCTGCGGGAGATTCCGTCGGCACGCCTGTTCGAAGAAGTGCTCAAGCTGTTCCTCTCGGGCTATGCGGCCGACACCTTTGAGATGCTCGTCGACCTGCAACTGTTCGATCCGCTGTTCCCGGCCAGCGCCGAGGCGCTGGAATACAACCCGACGTACACCCACACCCTGATCAGCGAAGCCTTGATCAACACCGATTTGCGCATCAAACAGAACAAGCCGGTCACCCCGGCCTTCCTGTTTGCCGCGCTGTTGTGGCCGGCCCTGCCCAAGCGTGTACTGCGTTTGCAGGACCGCGGCATGCCGCCGATCCCCGCCATGCAGGAAGCCGCCCATGAATTGATCAGCGAGCAGTGCCAGCGCATCGCCATTCCGAAGCGCTTTACCCTGCCGATCCGCGAGATCTGGGACATGCAGGAGCGCCTGCCACGCCGCAGCGGCAAACGCGCCGACCTGTTGCTGGACAACCCACGCTTTCGCGCAGGCTATGACTTCCTGTTGCTGCGCGAAAGCGCCGGCGAGCAGACCGACGGTCTGGGTGAATGGTGGACCGACTACCAGGACGCCAATGACAGTCAGCGCCGCGAGATGATTCGTGAACTCGGCAGCAAAGGCGACAGCACCGGCGAAGGGCCGAAAAAGCGCCGCCGCAGCTCCAGCAAGCGCAAACGCAGCGCCGCCGATGCCTCAGGCGCAACAGGCGAATAAACGTGGAACGTATCTACATCGGCATGGGCAGCAACCTGGCTGCCCCGCAACAGCAATTGCGCAGCGCGATCGACGCCTTGGCGCAATTGCCCGGCACTACCCTCGCCGGTGTATCCGCCTTCTATCAAAGTGACTCCCTGCTCCCGGGCCAACCGCGCTATACCAATGCGGTGGCAGCCCTGGACAGCGACCTTGCGCCGCTGGACCTGCTCGATGCGCTGCAAAGCATCGAAAACGACCAGGGCCGCCAACGCCTCGAGCGTTGGGGGCCTCGCACCCTGGACCTGGATATCCTGCTCTTCGGTGACCGCCTGATCGACGAGCCGCGCCTCAAGGTGCCGCATTACCAGATGCACCTGCGGGCGTTTGTGCTTTATCCGCTGGCCGAACTGGCACCTGCGAACCTGTCATTACCTGATGGCCCAACCCTGCGCGACTTACTGGCAGACTGCCCGTTTGTCGGCCTGGAACGCTTACCTCTGTAGGAGCGAGCTTGCTCGCAAACATCGTCAACGATAACGCGCACAGCCTGATTAAACGCGGTGCCTAAGCGTTCTTCGCGAGCAAGCTCGCTCCTACAATCGCGCCAGTAACAGCGGTAACACAGTCATCGTAACAATGCGGTAACACATCCAATTGACTTCCCGTGCCCTCCTCACGACTATAGGCGTCCCGCTGCCGCCAGCCCGGCGCTGAAGGGCGCAATCCAGGCCTTATAAGCACTGCTCTCAAGACAGTGCGCCTGTATAAACGAAGACTCACGCGCGTTACTCGCTGTTTCCAAGCGCCTGAACGAGGACCCTTTTCATGCCAGACATTACCCTGACCACCTTGCAGAGCCTCAAGCTCAAAGGTGAAAAAATCACCATGCTGACCTGCTACGACGCTACCTTCGCCCACGCCAGCTGTCAGGCCGGGGTCGAGGTGTTGCTGGTAGGCGACTCCCTGGGCATGGTACTTCAAGGGAATGACAGCACACTCCCCGTCACCACCGACGAACTCGCGTACCACACCGCCAGCGTCAAGCGTGGCAATGACGGTGCGTTTATCATCGCCGACCTGCCGTTCATGGGGTACGCCACCCTCGAACAGACCTTCCAGAACGCCGGCAAACTGATGCAGGCGGGTGCGCACATGATCAAGGTCGAAGGCGCCGTATGGCTCGCCGAGTCGATCCGCCTGCTGGCTGAGCGCGGCGTCCCGGTATGCGCGCACATGGGCCTGACGCCGCAGTCGGTCAACCTGCTCGGCGGCTACAAGGTACAGGGCCGCAATGAAGCCCAGGCACGCCAGATGCGTGCCGATGCCATCGCCCTGGAACAAGCCGGCGCCGCGATGATTCTGCTGGAGTGCGTGCCCAGTGAACTGGCTGCCGAAATCACCCAGGCCGTCAAAGTACCGGTGATCGGCATCGGTGCCGGCGCCGCCACCGACGGCCAGGTGCTGGTGCTGCACGACATGCTCGGCTTGTCGATCAGCGGCCACGTGCCCAAGTTCGTGAAAAACTTCATGGCCGGCCAGCCCAGCATTCACGCCGCACTGAGCGCTTACGTCAGCGAAGTCAAAGCCGTGACCTTTCCCGGCACCGAACACGGATTTTCTGCATGAACACCGTTAAAACCCTACGTGAACTGCGCGCCGCCGTGACCCACGCGCGCAGTGCCGGCAAGCGCATCGGCTTCGTCCCGACCATGGGCAACCTGCACAGTGGCCACGCCACCCTGGTGAGCAAGGCCGCGCAGCAATCGGACTTCGTCGTGGCGAGCATTTTCGTCAACCCGTTGCAATTCGGCGCCGGCGAAGACCTGGACAAATACCCGCGCACCCTTGCCGCCGACCAGGAAATGCTGCTGCAAGCCGGCTGCAACCTGCTCTTCGCACCAACCGTCGATGAAATGTACCCCGGCGGCATGACCGGCCAGACCCGCGTCAGCGTCCCCCAGTTGTCCGAAGGCCTGTGCGGGGCCAGCCGCCCAGGGCATTTCGAAGGCGTCGCCACGGTGGTCAGCAAGCTGTTCAACATGGTCCAGCCGGATATGGCCGTATTTGGCCAGAAGGACTATCAGCAACTGGCGGTGATCCGCGCCATGGTGCATGACCTGAACATGCCGATCCAGATCATCGGCGAGCCGACCGTACGTGCCGCCGATGGCCTGGCGCTGTCATCGCGCAACGGTTATCTCACCCAGGAGCAACGCGCAATTGCCCCCGTGCTGTATCGCAGCCTCAGCCAGATGGCCACCGCCATCAAGAGCGGTGAGCGTGATTTCGCCACACTGCGCGCCGAGCACATCCGGCAGATCGAAGCCGCCGGCTTGCGCATGGACTACCTGGAGGTGCGTCAAGGCGTGCACTTGCGTCCGGCCACGCCCGAGGACCGGGATATCGTGATCCTGGTAGCGGCCTATCTGGGCACGACACGCCTGATCGACAACCTGCACCTGAACCTCAACTGACCCTTCTCGACACCCCGCCGATTGCCTTCATCGCTATGCCGGTATAAAAAAGTACCGGCATCAGCGCAGACAAAGCCAAGACATATCGACACGCTAGGTTTAATGTAATCGCCCTGCGCTCCTGGTTAGCGCTGTCTGGAACCCCGTCGCATGTTAAAAGACGGGATGTTCCGGGCTTTGAAGTGTCCTAAAGGCAGTCCCCGTAATAAAAGGAAACCCGCAGCGATGGCGTACTACCGCACCCCTCATGACGTTACCGCGCTGCCCGCCTGGCACGCGCTCGATCAACATCGCCAAGCCATGCAGGATTTCAGCATGCGCGAGGCCTTTAATGCCGACCCCCAGCGTTTCTCCGAATTCACCCTGAGCAGCTGCGGGCTTTTCCTCGATTACTCGAAAAACCTGATCACCCGCGAAACCCGCGACCTGCTGGTGGGCCTGGCCAACGAAGTCGGCCTTAAAGACGCGATCAACGCGCTGTATGCCGGCGAGCCGGTCAACTCCTCCGAAGGCCGTCCGGCGCTGCACACCGCCCTGCGTCGCCCGGTGGGCGACAAGTTGTCGGTCAACGGCGTGAACATCATGCCCGACGTGCACAAGGTGCTGAACCAGATCACTGACCTGGTCGGCCGTATCCACGACGGCCTGTGGCGTGGCTACACCGAGAAGCCGATCACCGACGTGGTGAACATCGGCATCGGTGGTTCGTTCCTCGGCCCGGAGCTGGTCTCCGAAGCGCTGCTGTCCTACGCCCATAAGGGCGTACGCTGCCATTACCTGGCGAACATCGACGGCAGCGAGTTCCACGAACTGACCATGAAGCTGCGCGCCGAGACCACGCTGTTTATCGTCTCGTCGAAATCCTTCAACACCCTCGAAACCCTGAAAAACGCCCAGGCCGCCCGCGCCTGGTACCTGGCCCAGGGTGGCTCGGAAGCCGAGCTGTACCGCCACTTCATCGCCGTGTCGAGCAACAACGCGGCGGCCGTCGCGTTCGGCATTCGCGAAGAAAACATCTTCCCGATGTGGGACTGGGTCGGCGGTCGTTACTCGCTGTGGTCCGCAATCGGCTTGCCGATCGCCCTGGCGATCGGCATGTCCAACTTCAAGGAGCTGCTGTCCGGTGCCTACACCATGGACCAGCATTTCCAGAACGCGCCATTCGAAGACAACATGCCGGTGCTGCTGGGCCTGCTGGGCGTGTGGTACGGCAATTTCTGGGGTTCGCAGAGCCATGCGATCCTGCCGTACGACCATTACCTGCGTAACATCACCAAGCATTTGCAGCAGCTGGACATGGAGTCCAACGGCAAGAGCGTGCGCCAGGACGGCACGCCGGTCGCCACCGATACCGGCCCGGTCATCTGGGGCGGCGTGGGTTGCAACGGCCAGCATGCTTATCACCAGTTGCTGCACCAGGGCACCCAACTGATCCCGGCCGACTTCATCGTGCCGATCGTCAGTTTCAACCCGGTTTCCGACCACCACCAGTGGCTGTATGCCAACTGCCTGTCCCAGAGCCAGGCGCTGATGCTCGGCAAGACACGCGCCGAAGCCGAAGCGGAGCTGCGCGATAAGGGCATCCCTGAGGCCGACGTGCAGAAACTGGCGCCTCACAAGGTGATCCCGGGCAACCGTCCGAGCAACACGATCGTGGTCGAACGCATCAGCCCGCGCCGCTTGGGCGCGCTGGTCGCCATGTACGAACACAAGGTGTTCGTCCAGAGCGTCATCTGGGGCATCAACGCCTTCGACCAATGGGGTGTCGAGCTGGGCAAGGAACTGGGCAAAGGCGTCTACAACCGCTTGACCGGCGCCGAAGAAACCTCGGCCGAAGATGCTTCGACTCAGGGCCTGATCAACTACTTCCGCGGTCGTCACCGCGGCTGATCAACGCCTGAACCGCTAGCCTCGAAATAACCCCCGGCCTGTTCAGGCCGGGGCTGTTAAACTGCGCGCCCCCACTGTCCTCATTCCCCCGCAAGCAAGGCGCGCTCCATGACTTCCTTGAACCAGGCGCTGCGCGCCGCCCTCGACCATCGCCAAGACCTGATCAGTGAACTGCATACCCAAGGCACCGATTGCTACCGGCTGTTCCACGGCAGCCAGGAAGGCGCCGGTGGCCTGACGATCGATCGCTACGGCCCGCAATTGCTGGTGCAAAGCTTCCACCAATCCCTGCAAAACGCCGATCTGCTGGACCTGCACCAACTGATCAATCAATACATGGGCCTGGAGCTGCTGCTGGTGTACAACGACCGCTCCCGTGGCAACTCACGGATCGACCGTGAAGACAGCGTGTACCGCGCCGAACCTGCCGCGCTGGAGGATCTGGTCGGTCACGAATGGGGCCTCAACTATCGAGTGCGTGGGCGGCATGCCGGGCAGGACCCGCTGCTGTTCCTTGACCTGCGCAACACCCGTGGCTGGGTCAAGGACCACAGCGCCGGTAAAAGCGTGCTCAACCTGTTCGCCTACACCTGCGGCGTAGGCTTGAGCGCGGCAGCCGGTGGCGCACGCGAAGTCTGCAACCTGGACTTTGCCGAGGGCAACCTCGCCGTGGGTCGCGAGAACGGTCTGCTTAACCCGCAGTTGCCGACCATGGCCTTCGTACAGTCCGATTACTTCCCGGCGATTCGCCAATTGGCCGGCCTCCCTGTCACTCAGCGTCGTGGCCAGAAACTGCCGAGCTATCCGCGCCTGGAACAGCGCCAGTATGACCTGGTCCTGCTCGATCCCCCCGCCTGGGCCAAAAGCGCCTTCGGTACCGTCGACCTGTTGCGCGACTACCAAAGCCTGCTCAAGCCCGCACTGTTGGCAACCGCCGATAATGGTGTGCTCATTTGCTGCAACAACCTGGCGAAAGTGAGCATGGACGACTGGCGCGAACAGGTGCTGCGTTGCGCGGAAAAAGCCGGTCGCCCCGTACGCGACTGGCAGATCATGGCGCCAGGCGCGGACTTTCCGTCGAAAGACCAGCAACCTCCGCTGAAGACCCTGATCCTGCAATTGTAGGAAGTTTCCCAGGCCTGGCGGTTCTTCGGAACCGAAATCACGTGCCATACTCCAAGGCACTCTCGTTCGACATAGATGGCTGTCACCCATGTCCAAAGGATTGTTCCGCGCCATAGGCGCCTTGTTGACCGCCCTTGCTGTGTATAGCGTGCTGGGCTTTCTGATTCTGCCCGGTATCGCCCTTCGTATTGCCAACCAGCAGTTGGCCCATTACGCAACGGTGCCGGCGCGTATCGAGCGTATCGAACTCAACCCGTTCAGCCTGGAGCTGACGCTATGGGGCCTGAAGATCGGTGAGCCGGGCAAGGAACAGGTGGGTTTCGAGCGCCTGTATGCCAACCTGCAGATCGACAGTCTCTGGACCCGCGCCCTGCACCTGGCCGATGTTCAACTCGAGCAGCCCAGGACCGAATTGCTCTTCGACAAGTCCGGCCAGTTGAACCTGGCGCAATTGTTCAAATTGCCGCCAAGCGAGCCAACCCCTGCCGATCCCGACGCCAAGCCTTTCCCGCTGCGCATCGACAGCATCAAGCTGGCGGGCGGCTATGTGCACTTTCGGGACCTGCGCCCCAGCGAACCCATCGAATTTCTCTACGACAAACTCGACTTCGAGCTGAAAAACCTCAGCACCTTGCCGGAAGATAACGCCGACATGACTTTGGTGGCCGCCGGCCCCCAGGGCGGGCAGATCGACTGGAAGGGCAACTTCAGCCTGGTGCCGATCACCTCCGAAGGCTCGCTGAAAGTCACCGACGGCAAAATGAAAGCCTGGTGGCCGTATGTGCGCGACGCCGTACCGCTGGTGCTTGAGGACGGAGTGCTCAATTTCAGCACCCACTATAAGTTCAGCCTGGCCAAAGAGACCGAACTGAACCTGACCAACACCACCGCCAGCATTGCGCCTTTTGCGATCAAAGCGCCGGATGGCCGGCCATTGGCACGCCTGGAGCGCCTGGACGTCAGCGAGACCACGGTGGACCTGGCCAAGCAACAGGTAGTGATCGGCAAGATCCGCAGCAACAAACTCGAAACCTGGGCCGCCCGCGAGGCTGATGGGCAACTGGACTGGCAGAAGCTGTTCGCCAGCCAACCCGGCAAAACGGCCAAGACGCCGGAACCGGCCTCCGCGCCCGCGACTGCCGACTCACCTGAAGCGCCACCGGCAGCGCCGAACAAACCCTGGCAAGTGCTGCTCAAAGATGTGCAACTGCGCAACTACCAGGTGCATCTGGCTGACCGTCAGGCCACGCCTGCGGTAGCCGTGGATCTGGGGCCGTTGAACGTCGATGTGCAGAACTTCGACAGCCTCAACCAGCGCCCTTTTACCTTGAAGGTCGACAGCGGCCTGGGCAAGCAAGGCAAGATCCAGGCAGCCGGCGAGGTCAACCTCAATCCGGTCAGCGCCAGGCTGAAAGTGAACACCCAGGACATCGACCTGCGCGTCGCTCAATCCTATATCAGCCCGTTCATCCGTCTGGAACTGCGCAGCGGCATGCTGGGCAGCAACCTGGATGTCAACCTCAAGCGTACCGAGCCGCTGACCCTGCAAGTCACCGGCCGCGCGCAAGTGGATCAGATGCACACGCTCGACACCCTCAAGTCCCGTGACTTCCTCAAATGGCAGCGCCTGGTGCTGGAAGGCGTCAATTACCAGCATGGCGACAGCCTGTCGATCGACAAGGTCAACCTGCTGCAACCCTATGCGCGCTTCATGATCAACGAGGACCGCACCACCAATATCGACGACCTGCTGATCCCGCAGCCTGCCGACAGCGGGAACAAATCGGCAGCCAAGCCGGCTGCGAGCAAAGACAAACCGTTGGGTATCCACGTCGGACAGGTCGCGATCAACGACGGCTCGGCCAATTTCGCCGACTTCAGCCTTACGCCCAACTTCGCTACCGCGATTCAACAACTCAACGGCCAGATCGGCACCATCGACAGTCGCCAGGCCAAACCGGCCAGCGTCGACATCAAGGGCAAGGTGGACCGCTATGCGCCAGTGACCATCAAGGGCAGCGTGAACCCGTTTGACCCTATGGCCGCGCTGGACATCGCGACCAGCTTCAAACGTGTCGAGTTGACCACCCTGACGCCGTACTCGGGCAAATTCGCAGGTTTTCGAATCCGCAAAGGTCGCTTGAACCTGGACTTGCACTACATGATCACCAAAGGCCAGTTGAAGGCTGAAAACAAGGTGGTGGTCGAGCAACTGCAACTGGGCGAGAAAGTCGACAGCGCCGATGCGGTGGACTTGCCGATTCGCCTGGCGGTGGCCTTGCTCAAGGACAGCGACGGCAAGATTTCCATCGAGCTGCCGGTAAGCGGTGACCTGAACAACCCGCAATTCAGTGTTATGCCGATTGTGTGGCAGACCTTGCGCAACCTCGTGGTGCGCGCCGCGACGGCGCCCTTCAAGTTCATTGGTGGGCTGGTCACCGGCGGCGGTTCGCAAGACCTGGGGAGTGTGTCGTTTGCGGCGGGCTCCAGTGACCTGGATAAAAATGCCGAGGGAGCCCTTAACACGCTGGCCAAGGCACTCAAGGAACGCCCTGCCCTGCGCCTGGAAATCGAAGGCACCGCAGCGGCCGGCAGTGACGGCCCGTTCCTGGCCGCGCAACGACTGGAGCGTGAGTACCAATACAACTACTACAAAATCCTGCAGCGTCGCGGCGATAAAGTCCCGGCCCAGGCATCGTTGCTTGTGGTGCCCGAGAAGGAAAAGGCGCCTTTGCTGGAAGGCATTTACCGCACCCGCCTGAAACAACAACCACCGGCCGAATGGAAAGGCCTGGGCGACGATGAGCGCGCGGCCAGGCTCAAGGACGGCGTGATCAAGTTCTGGAGTGGCAGTGACGTGCTGCTGCGCCAGCTCGGCCAGGACCGGGCCAGCACCATCAAGGATTACCTGGTGGACAAGGCTAAGCTGGAAGACGACCGCGTGTACTTCATCGATGCGCAGCTGGGACAGGCGGAAAAAGATGGTCGAGTGGTGACGCCGATGCATCTGGATGCCGAGTAAACCAATGTGGGAGGGGGCTTGCTCCCGATGACGGTAGGTCAGTCAGTGAGATGTTGACTGATACACCGCCATCGGGGGCAAGCCCCCTCCCACATTTTTTACTCCTCGCCCGGCAAGCTAGATGGTGTTGTGCAGGGGCAGACGGAGAAAGACGGTCGGGCAGTAATGCCAATGCGTCAGGTTACCAAGCCCCCTCCCACACTTATAGTTCCTTGCTGGCTGGCAAATTATAAGCCCAATAGAACAGGCCCCGACACAAGTGCCGGGGCCTGTAATGACCACATCCGTGTGGTCGGTCGCATGAACTCCAGAGGTGCCTCGGGTGGAAATCTAACTCACCCTAAGCCGCCGCCATTCGGTTCAGACGCAATCGGTAGTGTTACTGAGCTTTCAGGCCATCAGCCGATACAGCTTTAACGCCTTTGATTTTCTTGGCGATCGCTACAGCAGTTTCTTTCTGCGCAGCAGTCACAGCCGCTGTGGACGACAGGGACACAACACCTTTGTTGGTTTCAACTTTGATGTCGGTGCCAGGGATACCTTTCTCGGTAACCAGATCAGCTTTTACTTTAGTGGTGATCCAGGTATCGCTAGTCGCTTCGCCAGCGTCATGAGCAGCACCTTTGGTTTTGTCGATGCCGTCAGCCTTGGTAGCGCCGCCAGCCAGCAGGCCGTCAGCAGAAACTGCGGTTACACCTTTGATTTTCTTGGTGATCGCTACGGCAGTCGCTTTCTGCGAGTCCGAAACGGCTACTTTGGAGGACAGGGAAACCACACCTTTGTTGGTTTCAACCATGATGTCCGAACCTGGAATGCCTTTTTCAGTCAGCAGGTCAGCTTTGACTTTGGTGGTGATCCAAGTATCCGAAACGCTTTCCTTAGCCTGGGTGGCTTCGCCGGCCGCCAGAGTCATAGGGGCTTGGGAAGTCTGAGCAAAGGCTACGTTAGCACCCATGGCCAGAGTCAGAGCGGTAGCAGTAGCGAGAGCGAACTTCTTCATACGAGTAACTCCTGTTTTATTAAAAGACTGCAGTACATAAATCTTGGTACTGAAGCGCTAACAGGGATATTGCAGGCAGTGTGCCAAGTCGCCAGAAATATAAAAACCCTTATAAAACAATCAGTTATAAAAAACGTTAATTTCCGGAATCGTGCAACTTGCATGAAGTCCATCGTGCCTGCATGCAAGTTGCGGCTTTTGCGCAGGGCTAAACAGCTGATTCTCCTCCATTTTCTCACGCTCATAAAAAAAGGACTCCGAAGAGTCCTTTTCTACAGCGTGACGCTTGCGGCTAGTTAAACGCCCGAAGCCTTGGCTGCTGCTACGTCCTTGATGGACAGTTTGATACGGCCGCGGTTGTCCACGTCCAGTACCAGCACTTCCACTTCCTGGCCTTCTTTCAGGATGTCGGTCACTTTCTCAACGCGAGCGTCGCTCAGCATGGAGATGTGAACCAGACCATCCTTGCCCGGCAGGATGTTGACGAATGCGCCGAAGTCGACGATGCGCTCAACCTTACCGACGTAGATCTTGCCGATCTCGGCTTCAGCGGTGATACCCAGGACGCGCTGGCGTGCTGCCTCAGCCGCTTCCTTGGTTTCGCCGAAGATCTTGATCGAACCGTCGTCTTCGATATCGATCGAAGCCTTGGTTTCTTCACAGATCGCACGGATAGTCGCGCCGCCTTTACCGATGACATCACGGATTTTGTCGGTGTCGATTTTCATCGCGATCATGGTCGGAGCATTTTCCGACAGCTCGGTACGCGACTGACCAATGATCTGGTTCATCTGGCCGAGGATGTTCAGGCGCGCTTCCAGGGCTTGGCCCAGGGCGATTTCCATGATCTCTTCGGTGATGCCCTTGATCTTGATGTCCATCTGCAGCGCGGTTACGCCTTTGGCGGTACCGGCTACCTTGAAGTCCATGTCACCCAGGTGGTCTTCGTCACCCAGGATGTCGGTCAGGATGGCGAACTTCTCGCCCTCTTTAACCAGGCCCATTGCGATACCGGCAACCGGTGCCTTCATCGGTACACCGGCGTCCATCAGTGCCAGGGAAGCGCCGCAAACCGAAGCCATGGAGCTGGAACCGTTGGATTCGGTGATTTCCGACACAACACGGATGGTGTACGGGAACACGTCGGCAGCCGGCAGCATCGCGGCGATCGAACGACGGGCCAGACGGCCGTGACCGATTTCACGACGACCAGCACCGCCCATGCGACCACACTCGCCCACCGAGAACGGAGGGAAGTTGTAGTGCAGCATGAACGGGTCTTTTTTCTCGCCTTCCAGGGTGTCCAGCAGTTGCGCGTCACGGGCGGTGCCCAGGGTCGCGACCACCAGGGCCTGGGTTTCACCACGGGTGAACAGCGCCGAACCGTGAGTCTTCGGCAAAACGCCGACTTCGATGTTCAGCGGACGCACGGTACGCGTGTCGCGACCGTCGATGCGTGGCTTGCCGTTTACGATGTTTTCGCGAACGGTGCGGTATTCGATTTCACCGAAAGCCGCTTTGACTTCGCTGGAAGAAGGCTGGCCTTCTTCACCGGACAGCTTGGCGACAACCTGATCCTTCAGCTCGCCCAGGCGAGCGTAACGGTCGGCCTTGACGGTGATGGCGTAAGCCTGGGAGATCGCGTCGCCGAATTCGGCACGGATAGCGCCCAGCAGAGCAGTGGCTTCTGGTTGTGGAGCCCAGGTCCAGGTTGGCTTGGCAGCTTCGGCAGCCAGTTCCTTGACGGCGTTGATCACCACCTGGAACTCGTCGTGGGCAAACAGCACAGCGCCCAGCATCTGGTCTTCGGTCAGCTCTTTGGCTTCCGATTCAACCATCAATACGGCTTCCGAGGTACCGGCAACGACCATGTCCAGGCTCGATGCTTTTTGTTGCTCGTAAGTCGGGTTCAGCAGGTAGCCGGTGCTTTCGTGGAACGCAACACGGGCGGCGCCGATCGGGCCATCAAACGGGATACCCGAGATAGCCAGGGCAGCCGAAGTACCGATCATCGCAGCGATGTCCGGATCGGTTTTCTTGCTGGTGGAAACGACGGTGCAGACAACCTGCACTTCGTTCATGAAGCCTTCCGGGAACAGCGGACGGATCGGACGGTCGATCAGTCGGGAAGTCAGGGTTTCTTTCTCGGAAGGACGGCCTTCGCGCTTGAAGAAACCGCCAGGGATCTTACCGGCAGCGTAAGTTTTTTCCTGGTAGTGAACGGACAGAGGGAAAAAGCCTTTGCTCGGGTCAGCGGTCTTGGCGCCAACCACGGTCACCAGTACGGTAACGTCGTCGTCAACGGTAACCAGCACTGCGCCGGAGGCTTGACGGGCGATACGGCCTGTCTCGAGGGTAACGGTCGACTGACCGAACTGGAATTTTTTGATAACCGGGTTCACGGTGTCCTACCTTCTTTGTGGCTCTTGGGGAACTTGTCTTCTTGCGAAATTCTTGGGCAACGTCGGGAATCGGCCCAACCCTTGTCCAGGGTAAAACGTGTATCCAGATAAAACTTGAGGCTGGGAGCCTGCCATGGGCCAGCGGGATTCCCACTGACACACGGCAGACAACCAACCTCTAGCGCAATCGCTGATTAGCGACGCAGACCCAGGCGACCGATCAGAGCCTGATAACGACCCAGATCCTTGCCTTTCAGGTAGTCCAGCAGCTTACGGCGCTGGTTTACCATGCGGATCAGACCACGACGGGAGTGGTGATCTTTACCGTTGGCCTTGAAGTGACCTTGCAGTTTGTTGATGTTGTGGGTCAGCAGTGCAACTTGCACTTCTGGCGAACCAGTGTCACCAACAGCTTGCTGATAGTCAGCTACGATTTGTGCTTTTTCTTGAACGTCGAGAGCCATGAGGCAATCCTTTTTTTCAGGAAACCACCCAAAGGGCAGTTTCAACAGGCCAGGGACAAATCCCTGTATCTAAAAATGAGTGTTGACCATGCCTGTTAACAGCCACACTCGTTCGGTCATTCTGACCGAATCAGTCGACGCGGCGCGATGCGCCCGTCTTCGCTCACTTCACCGATACCGATAAAGCGACCGTTATGATCCTGTACTCGCACCATGCCGAATTTCGGGGCATCCGGGGCGCGTACCGGCTGGCCGTTGAGCCAGTAGAACGCGCTGTGCTCCGAAAAGTGCAGCAATGGCCAATCCAGCAAACCGCTGTCCGATGGCATCAGGAAGCGATCAACCGCCTCATTGCCGCCTTCGGCATGTACCGCTTCGAGCTCTTCCAGCGTGACCGTCTGGGCCAGGGTGAAAGGACCGGCCTGTGTACGTCGCAGTTCGGCAACGTATGCGCCACAGCCCAGCTGCTCACCAATATCTTCCACCAGGGTGCGGATATAGGTGCCTTTGCTGCAGTCCACCGCCAATCGGGCAGTGTCACCTTCACAGGCGAGCAATTCCAGCCGGGCAATAGTAACAGAACGCGGTTCGCGCTCCACCACTTCACCGGCACGCGCCAGCTTGTAAAGAGGCTGGCCATCACGCTTGAGCGCCGAGTACATCGGCGGTATCTGGCTGATTTGCCCACGGAAAGCGGGTAAGGCGGCTTCAATATCGGCACGACCAACGGTCACATCGCGAACCTGCAGGACATCACCTTCAGCATCGGCCGTGGTGGTGGTCTTGCCCAGTTGCATCAGGGTTTCATAACCCTTGTCGGAATCGAGCAGGTATTGCGAGAACTTGGTCGCCTCGCCAAAGCACAACGGCAGTACGCCGGTGGCCAGGGGATCGAGGCTGCCGGTGTGCCCGGCCTTCTCGGCATTGAGCAGCCAGCGGACCTTCTGCAACGCGGCATTGGAGGTAAAGCCAATGGGTTTGTCGAGCAGAATGATGCCACTGACGTTACGGCGGATACGTTTGACCTGAGCCACCGCTTACTCCTTGGCGTCTTCAGGTGTGGACGGATGCTGGCTGTCTTCAGCCACGGCGCGCTCGATCAATGCCGACAGGTGCGCGCCACGCACGACGCTTTCGTCGTAGTGGAAGTGCAACTGGGGAACGCTGCGCAACTTCATTTCACGGGCCAACTGCATGCGCAGGAAACCTGCGGCGGCGTTGAGCACCTTGATGCTTTGCGCGATTTCTTCGCTGTTGTCCTGGCCCATCACGGTAATGAAGATCTTGGCGTGACCCACGTCACGGCTCACTTCAACGGCGGTGATGGTGACCAGGCCAACGCGCGGGTCTTTGACTTCGCGACGGATCAGTTGAGCCAGCTCGCGCTGCATCTGATCGCCGATACGCTGGGTACGGCTGTATTCTTTTGCCATGTCTTGTTACCTGTTACTGCCACACGGTGAAACCCGTGGGGTCTGAAAGCGGCAAACGCCCGGCCTGACAAAAGCCAGACCGGGCGTTGCGTTTAGAGTCCGTACGCTACGCGGGGCATCTGCATGCCCACACGCGGCGTGGCTCCGGAAGTGCGCGAGTTAGAGGCTGCGAGCAACCTGAACCTTCTCGTAGACTTCGATCTTGTCGCCAGGCTTGACGTCGTTGTAGCTCTTGACGCCGATACCGCATTCCATGCCGGCACGTACTTCGGAAGCGTCATCCTTGAAGCGGCGCAGGGATTCCAGCTCGCCTTCGAAGATAACGATGTCTTCACGCAGTACACGGATTGGACGGTTACGGTGCACCGTACCTTCGATAACCATGCAACCGGCGATCGCGCCGAATTTCGGCGAGCGGAACACGTCACGCACCTCGGCGATACCCAGGATGTTCTCCCGGACGTCACTGCCAAGCATGCCGGTAAGGGCTTTCTTGACGTCTTCGATGATGTCGTAGATGACGTTGTAGTAACGCATGTCCAGGCCTTCCTGCTCGACGATCTTGCGAGCGCCGGCATCGGCACGCACGTTGAAGCCGAACAGTACAGCGTTGGAAGCCAGTGCCAGGTTGGCGTCGGATTCGGTGATACCACCGACACCGCCACCGACCACGCGCACTTGCACTTCGTCGTTACCCAGGCCGTTCAAGGCGCCGTTCAACGCTTCGAGGGAACCACGTACGTCAGATTTGAGGACGATGTTGAGCGTCTTCTTCTCTGCCTGGCCCATGTTCTCGAAGATGTTTTCCAGCTTGCCGGCGTGAGCACGCGCCAGTTTGACTTCGCGGAACTTGCCTTGACGGAACAGAGCCACTTCACGGGCTTTCTTCTCGTCGGCAACCACACTCATCTCGTCGCCAGCGTCCGGGGTACCGTCCAGGCCGAGGATCTCGACAGGGATGGAAGGACCGGCTTCCTTGATTGGCTTGCCGTTCTCGTCGAGCATGGCACGCACGCGGCCATAGTTCGAACCGACCAGCACCATGTCGCCCTGGCGCAGGGTACCGTCTTGAACCAGTACGGTAGCAACCGGGCCACGACCCTTGTCGAGACGCGATTCAACCACAACACCGCGGCCTGGGGCCGATGGGGTTGCTTTCAGTTCGAGTACTTCGGCTTGCAGCAGCACCGCTTCGAGCAGTTCGTCCACACCGGTACCGACTTTGGCCGAGACCGAAACGAACGGCGTATCACCGCCCCACTCTTCGGACGTCACGCCGTGAACCGACAGTTCGCTACGGATGCGATCGAGATCGGCGCCCGGCTTGTCGATCTTGTTCACTGCAACCACCAGTGGAACACCGGCGGCCTTGGCGTGCTGGACAGCTTCAATGGTCTGCGGCATTACGCCGTCGTCCGCTGCAACCACCAGGATCACGATGTCGGTCGCCTTGGCACCACGGGCACGCATTGCGGTAAACGCGGCGTGACCCGGGGTGTCGAGGAAGGTGACCATGCCGCGCTCGGTTTCAACGTGGTACGCACCGATGTGCTGGGTGATACCACCGGCTTCGCCAGCCGCTACCTTGGCACGACGGATGTAGTCGAGCAGCGACGTCTTACCATGGTCAACGTGGCCCATTACGGTCACGACCGGCGCACGGGAGAACGTCTCACCTTCAAACTTCAGGGACTCGGCCAGGGAGTCTTCCAGGGCGGTGTCACTGACCAGGGTCACTTTGTGGCCCAGTTCTTCGGCTACCAGTTGAGCAGTTTCCTGATCAAGCACCTGGTTGATGGTCGCTGGGGTACCCAGTTTGAACATGAACTTGATGATTTCAGCCGCCTTGACCGACATCTGATTGGCAAGATCGCCAACAGTGATGGTCTCGCCGATCTGCACATCACGCACGACAGGGCCGGTTGGGCTCTGGAAACCGTGGGCGTTGCGCTTTTTCAGCTTGGCCTTGCCGCGACCACCACGACGGAAGCTGTCGCTTTCTTCGTCGGTGGTACGTGGGGCAACGCGTGGCGCAGGCGCTTTCTCTTTGACCGAGGCGCGATGCGGAGCGTTTTTACGCTCGCCATCACCGCCACCACCGCGACGATTGTTATCGTCGGCACGTGGTTTGTCCGGACGACGAGGTTCGTCGCGCTTGCGATCTGCTGCAGGAGCAGGTGCGGCAGCCACCGGGGCAGCCTCACGCACCGCTTCAACAGGAGCGGCGACCGCTTCAGTGCTGGCAGGTTGCGCAGCAGCAGGCTGGCGACGCGCTTCTTCTTCGGCGCGACGCTTGGCTTCTTCTTCAGCCTTCTGACGAGCAGCATTTTCTACTGCGCGACGTTCATCCAGCTCGCGTTTGCGCTCGGCTTCGATTTCTTCCGGGCTGCGCTGTACGAAGACTTTCTTCTTGCGTACTTCAACGCTGATGCTCTTGCTACCTGCAACACGCAGGGTGCTGGTAGTTTTGCGCTGCAATGTAATCTTGCGCGGTTCTTCCACTTTCGCCTTGTGGCTGCTTTTCAAGTGAGTCAGCAAAGACTGCTTCTCACTGTCGCTCACATGTTCCTCGGCGGCGGTGTGCGGCAGACCTGCCTCACGCATCTGCTGCAACAGGCGCTCTACCGGTGTTTTGACCTCATCGGCCAGTTGTTTCACCGTGACTTGCGTCATGCACTTCTCTCCTCAGGCCGCGCCTAATTACTCGAACCAATGGGCTCGGGCGGCCATGATCAACTTGCCGGCACGATCTTCGTCAATGCCGTCGATGTCGAGCAGATCGTCAATAGACTGCTCGGCCAGGTCTTCGCGGGTAATTACGCCGCGCACCGCCAGTTCCATCGCCAAATCCTTGTCCATACCCTCAAGCGAGAGCAGGTCTTCGGCCGGATGGGCGTCTGCCAGCTTTTCCTCAGTAGCGATGGCTTTAGTCAACAAACGATCCTTGGCCCGAGCGCGAAGCTCGTTGACGGTGTCTTCGTCAAAGCCGTCGATGTTGAGCATTTCTTCCAACGGTACGTAGGCAATCTCTTCCAGGCTGGTGAAGCCTTCATCTACCAGCACCTGCGCCAGATCTTCATCGACTTCCAGCTCTTCGATAAAGTTGCGCAGGATGTCACCGGTTTCAGCTTGCTGCTTAGCCTGGATGTCCGATTCGGTCATCACGTTCAGGGTCCAACCGGTCAGTTGGCTGGCCAGACGCACGTTCTGACCACCACGACCAATGGCCTGAGCCAGATTGTCTGCGCCAACGGCGATGTCCATTGCATGGGCATCTTCGTCAACGATAATTGCCGCCACTTCAGCCGGCGACATGGCGTTGATCACGAACTGCGCCGGGTTATCGTCCCACAGCACGATGTCCACACGCTCACCGCCCAATTCGCCCGACACTGCCTGGACGCGCGAACCGCGCATACCAATGCAAGCGCCCTGCGGGTCGATGCGTTTGTCCTTGGAACGGACCGCGATCTTGGCGCGCGAACCCGGGTCGCGGGACGCCGCCATGACTTCGATCAGGCCTTCGGCGATTTCCGGCACTTCGATACGGAACAGCTCGATCAGCATCTCCGGCGCGGTACGCGACAGGATCAACTGAGGGCCGCGGTTCTCGGTGCGGATTTCCTTGAGCAGCGCACGCAAGCGCACGCCGACACGGAAGGTTTCGCGAGAGATGATGTCTTCACGGGCCAGCAACGCTTCGGCGTTGTTGCCCAGGTCGACGATCACGTTGTCGCGGGTCACTTTTTTCACGGTACCGGAGATGATTTCACCCAGGCGTTCGCGATAGGCGTCAACGACTTGAGCACGCTCGGCTTCGCGAACCTTCTGCACGATGACCTGCTTGGCGGTCTGTGCAGCGATACGGCCGAACTCGATCGATTCGATCTTTTCTTCGACGACATCACCGACGTTGGCGCCAGGGTGCGTTTGCGCAACCTTGCTCGGCCAGGTTTCAATCGCCGGATCATCAAGATCGGCTTCTTCGACGACCGTCCAGCGACGGAAAGTCTCATAGGCACCGGTGTGGCGGTTGATTTCCACACGCAGATCAACTTCATCTTCAAAACGCTTTTTGGTAGCAGTGGCCAGGGCCAGCTCCAACGCTTCAAAAATCACGTTTGCCGGTACGCCCTTTTCATTGGATACCGACTCAACAACCAGCAGTACTTCTTTGCTCATCGTACGCCTCGCCTTTCGCAAGCCATTGGATCCGCGGGATCCGCGTCTCAGTCAAAACTGGGAATAATGTTGGCCTTGTCGATCATATCGATCGGCAACAGGAACTCGTGGTCTTCTACCTGCACCACGACATCCTGCTCTTCTACACCGCGCAGAAGGCCCTGAAAGTTGCGTCGCCCTTCGAACGGGGAGCGCAGCTTGATCTTCACTTGTTCACCGGCAAATTTTGCAAACTGATCAATAGTGAACAGTGGGCGTTCCATGCCTGGCGAGGAAACTTCAAGGGTGTATTCAACGGAAATCGGATCTTCAACATCCAGGACACTGCTGATCTGACGGCTGACAATTGCACAATCGTCCACCAGCACGCCGCCCTCTTTATCGATATAAACGCGCAACATTGAGTGGCGACCTTGAGCCGAAAACTCAATACCCCAGCATTCATAGCCTAGGGCCACGACCACCGGGGCCAGCAAGGCCTGCAACTCTTCTAGCTTGCTCGACACCTGAACCCCCTCGTGCATGTATGTGCATGCTGTGCAAAATAAAAAAATGGGCGAAACGCCCATCCTTGAAACGCCGTCGAACAGCGGCGTTGAAAGTGTCCAGCTAACAAAAAGCCCCTTAAAAGGGGCTCCGCTAAAACTGGTTGCGGGGGCCGGATTTGAACCGACGACCTTCGGGTTATGAGCCCGACGAGCTACCAGACTGCTCCACCCCGCGACAAAGCTGGGGCGGAAGTATACGACCGATCCCTTACAGGGTCAATGTAACCTTCCACCTACAAGAAAGCCCGCAACAGCGGGCTCTCCTGATAATTGGTACCGAGAAGGGGACTCGAACCCCTACACCCTATGGGCACAACCACCTCAAGGTTGCGTGTCTACCAATTCCACCACCTCGGCAATACAGCGTTTACAACCTTCTTACTTCTGCTCTTGAGCTGGAGGCACGTCAGTCGCTGGAGTAGCCGACTTTTGCTCTTGAAGCACCGGGACATCATCAGAAGCCGGTTTTGCTTTTGGTACTTCCAACACTGCTGGATTTGGCAAACCTACTTGAGTCAGCACATGAGCCTTCTCTTTAGCAAAGTAACCTAACCCCAAGCTGGTTATGAAGAAACCGGCGGCAAGTATAGCAGTAAACTTACTAAGAAAGGTAGAGGAACCTTGGCTTCCGAATACAGTATTTGAAGCACCTGCACCGAAAGACGCACCAGCATCCGCACCTTTACCCTGTTGCAACAAAACCAGGGCAACTACGCCCAGGGCAGCCAACAGATGAAAAACGACTACGACTGTTTCCAGCATTTTTTCAGTTTCCCGCGGCGCGACAGATCGCACCGAACTCATCTGCATTCAGGGAAGCTCCACCAATGAGCCCCCCATCGATATCCGGCATGCCGAACAGTTCGACCGCATTGGCCGCCTTCACGCTGCCGCCGTATAGAAGCCGCACACCTTGTGCGACTTCAGAATTTTCTGCCGCCAACTGCGCGCGGATGGCGGCGTGCACATCCTGCGCCTGTTGCGGTGTAGCAGTCAGCCCGGTACCAATGGCCCAGACCGGCTCGTAAGCGATTACTGCCTTTGCAAACGCACCAACACCCAGTTCCTCGATGATGCTGCCCAGCTGACGCGAGACAACTTCAAGCGTCTTGCCCGATTCGCGCTGCTCAAGGGTTTCCCCTATGCACAACACCGGGATCAAGCCACAAGCCTGTGCCGCTGCGAACTTGCGGTTGAGCATCTGATCGCTTTCACCCATCAACTGGCGGCGCTCGGAGTGCCCAACAAGCACATAGGCACAACCCGCATCAACCAACTGACTCGGCGCAATCTCACCGGTCAACGCACCTTGGGCGGGTTCCACCGCGCAATTCTGCGCACCGACCTGAATCGACTGACCTTTCAAGCCATCAACCACTTGGCCGACATGCAGGAAAGGCGGGAAAACCGCAACATCCACATCGCCAGGCAAGGCCAGGTGACGAAGGCCATTGATCAGCTCAGCGACACTGGCGCGGGTACCGTGCATCTTCCAGTTACCAGCTACCATCGTGCGACGCATGCTGTACCCCGTCGGTCAAAGTGGGCGCAGATGTTACCCAACCACACCATCACTGGCAAGCCGAATTCAGGCGCAAACTTCAGTTACCAGTTTTGCCAGGTCTTCGGCATGGCCGCGAACCTGTGTTTCGTCCTCGCCTTCGACCATGACACGCACCAGAGGCTCTGTGCCGGACTTGCGCAACAACACCCGCCCACGCCCAGCCATTGCCTGGGTAACACGCTCGCACGCTTCCTTGACAGAGGGGTGCTCGATTGGATTTTCGCCACCGCCGAAACGCACATTGAGCAGCACCTGCGGGCACTTGCGCAGCGCCTGTCGCGCCTGCGCCAGGCTCTCTTCGCGACGACGCAAGGCCAGCAACACCTGCAGCGCGGCGATGATTGCGTCGCCCGTGGTGGTGTGCTGGAAGCAAACGACATGCCCCGAGTTTTCACCACCAATCAGCCAATTGCGTTCCAGCAACTCGGCGATCACGTAACGGTCACCGACATTGGCACGAATGAAGGGAATCCCCAGTTCCGCCAACGCCAATTCAAGCCCCAGGTTACTCATCAGCGTACCGACGACACCCCCTTGCAGCTTGTTACGCTCATGCAAGTCGCGGGCAATGATGAACAGCAGATCATCACCATCCACGACCATGCCGGTGTGATCCACCATCAACACGCGGTCGCCATCGCCGTCAAAGGCGATGCCCAGGTCCGCATGCTCGGCCAGTACCGCCGCCTGCAACTGCTCCATGTGCGTGGAACCGCAGTTGTCGTTGATGTTCAACCCGTTGGGCTGAGCCGACAGCACAGTGACTTGCGCACCCAGCTCCTTGAAGACACTCGGCGCCACCTTGTACGTCGCACCGTGGGCACAATCGACGACGATCTTCAGCCCGGCGAAATTGGTGCTGCTCGGCACGCTGCTTTTACAGAATTCGATGTAGCGACCGGAGGCATCGTTGATACGCGACACCTTGCCCAGCTTGCTGGACTCGACCACCGTCATCGGCGCGTCCAGCAGCTCTTCGATCATCAGCTCGATCTCGTCCGGCAACTTGGTGCCCTGCCCCGAGAAAAACTTGATGCCATTGTCATCGTGCGGATTGTGCGAGGCACTGATCACGATACCGGCTTGAGCATGAAAGGTACGCGTCAGGTAGGCGATCGCCGGTGTAGGCATGGGGCCCAGCAGCATCACGTCGGCACCCGCGGCGGACAACCCCGCCTCCAGCGCGGATTCAAACATGTAGCCGGAAATACGCGTGTCCTTGCCCACCAGGATGCGGCACGCGCCCATGCTGCGGAACGCCATGCCTGCCGCCCAACCCAGCTTGAGCATGAAATCTGGGGTAATCGGGTATTCACCGACCCGACCACGGATACCGTCGGTGCCAAAATATTTCTTAGTCATGAGTGCTCCATCATTCTTATTCGGCTGATTCTACAGCGGCAATCATGCGCACCACGTCCACCGTCTCGGCGACATCATGCACACGCAAAATACGAGCGCCCTTGGTCATGGCAAGCGCAGCCAGCGCGAGGCCGCCATACAGCCGCTCACCCACCGGGCGATTCAGGGCCTGCCCTATCATGCTCTTGCGCGAAACACCGACCAGAAGAGGCCGACCAAGGGCGTGCAGGGCTTGCATATGCTTGAACAGGCTTAAATTATGCTGCAGGGTCTTGGCGAAGCCAAACCCAGGATCGAGAATGATCTTTTCAGCGCCAATGCCCACTGACGCGCACTGGGCGACTCTGTCAGCGAGGAAGCGACTGACCTCGCCAACCAGGTCGTTGTAGTGCGGATTATCCTGCATATTGCCGGGCTCTCCCAGCATATGCATCAGACACACGGGCAGGCCGGTCGCCGCAGCGGCGTCGAGGGCACCGTCGCGCTGCAACGAACGCACATCATTAATCAGGCCCGCTCCCAGGCGTGCAGTTTCCCGCATCACCGCCGGCGTTGACGTGTCCACCGAGATGATCACATCCAGCTCGCGCGCAATGCGCTCGACAATCGGCGCCACCCGCTCCAGTTCCTCCACAGGAGAAACAACGCGGGCACCCGGCCGAGTCGACTCGCCGCCGACATCAATCAACGTCGCGCCGGCTGCCACCATCGCCTCGGCATGACGCAACGCGGCATCCTGCTGACTGAAGCGGCCGCCATCGGAGAACGAGTCGGGAGTTACATTAAGAATGCCCATGACGTGCGTATGGGCCAAATCAAGAACCCGGTTGCCGCAAGGCAACCGGGTGGAGGACGACGCAGAAATCATTTCAAACCTTAATGGTCAGCCGCCGGGCCGCCGATCGGAGCTTCAGGACGTTCATTCTGCACCACTGGCGGAGTGCCCGAGGTACCTGAACCACCTTCCCAATCGCGAGGCTCACGAGGCGTACGCCCCGCCATGATGTCGTCGATCTGATCGGCATCAATAGTCTCGTATTTCATCAGCGCATCAGCCATCGCGTCCAGCTTGTCGCGATTGTCGGTGAGGATCTGCTTGGCCGTGCCGTAGCACTGGTCAATGATGCTGCGCACCTCGGAGTCGATCAGCTTGGCTGTCTCGCCCGAAAAACTGGCACTTTGACCGCCACCGCCACGCCCCAGGAATACTTCGCCTTCTTCCTCGGCATACATCAACGGACCGAGTTTCTCCGACAGGCCCCACTTGGTCACCATGTTCCGGGCGATCTGGCTGGCGCGCATGATGTCGTTGGAAGCGCCGGTAGTGACACCGTCGAAGCCCAACGTCATTTCTTCCGCGATCCGACCGCCGTACAGCGAACAGATCTGGCTGATCAGCGCGCGCTTGGAGAGGCTGTAACGATCCTCTTCCGGCAGGAACATCGTCACGCCCAAGGCACGACCACGTGGAATGATCGACACCTTGTAGACCGGGTCATGCTCAGGCACAACTCGACCCACGATGGCGTGACCCGCTTCGTGATACGCAGTGTTCTGCTTTTCCTTCTCGGACATGACCATGGATTTGCGCTCTGCGCCCATCATGATCTTGTCCTTGGCCAACTCGAACTCTTTCATTTCAACGATGCGCTTGCCGGTACGGGCTGCGAACAACGAAGCCTCGTTGACCAGGTTGGCCAAATCAGCACCGGAGAAGCCTGGCGTACCACGGGCAATCACGGCCGGGGCCACGTCGTCGCCCATTGGCACTTTACGCATGTGGACCTTGAGGATCTGTTCGCGACCGCGGATGTCCGGCAAGCCTACCACCACCTGGCGGTCGAAACGGCCAGGACGCAGCAGCGCAGGGTCCAGTACGTCCGGACGGTTGGTTGCGGCGATGACGATGATGCCGTCATTCATCTCGAAACCGTCCATCTCCACCAGCAACTGGTTGAGGGTCTGCTCACGCTCGTCATGACCCCCACCCATGCCGGCGCCACGATGGCGACCCACGGCATCGATTTCGTCGATGAAGATGATGCATGGCGCGTGTTTCTTGGCCTGTTCGAACATATCGCGAACACGGCTGGCACCGACACCGACGAACATCTCGACAAAGTCAGAACCGGAAATGGTGAAGAACGGCACCTTGGCTTCGCCGGCAATCGCCTTGGCCAGCAAGGTTTTACCGGTACCCGGAGGGCCGACCATCAGTACGCCACGAGGAATGCGTCCGCCCAGGCGCTGGAACTTGCCCGGATCACGCAGGAACTCGACCAGCTCACCGACTTCTTCCTTGGCTTCGTCGCAACCGGCGACATCCGCCAGGGTGGTTTTCACTTGGTCCTCGGAGAGCAGGCGTGCCTTGCTCTTACCGAAGCTCATCGGCCCGCCCTTGCCTCCCGCACCCCCTTGCATCTGGCGCATGAAGAACATGAACACGGCGATAATCACCAGGATCGGGAAGCTGGCTACCAGGAGCTGGGTCCAGATGCTCTGCTGCTCAGGCTGCTTGCCTTCCACAACGACCTTGTTGTCCACCAAGTCGCCGATCAGACCGTTGTCCTGAATGGCCGGACGAATGGTCTTGAAGCTGTCGCCATCAATACGCTTGCCGGTAATCACGTAGCCATCAACCGCCACGCGCTCGACCTTGCCATCCTTAACTTGCTGGATGAAGTCGGAATAGTTGAGGGTCTGCGGCTCGTTAGGGCTGGAGAAGTTGTTCATCACCGTCACCAGGACAGCCGCGATGATCAACCACAGGATCAGATTCTTTGCCATATCGTTCAATTAACTACCCTCTGAAGCAAGCTCCGCTACTGGCGCGCGCTTCGCATGATATTCACCGGCCTAACTTACTACATTACCTACACCACTGGCAGGCGCCGTCTGTAACCCTTTGTGAAACTTTGACTACACAATAATCGTAAAGCTTCATGACGAAAGCGATATAAAAAAACCTATCGCCCTCCTCGAATCTCTCAAAAACGCTCTTCGCTCGCCGCGCCTTCAACGCCGCGAAAGCCGCGACAGAGCAGGTATTGCTCCCGGGACCTGTCCCGGGAAGAGTCAGGCTTGCGTGTCTGCACCTTGTCGAACAGCTTGCGGATGTTCTTGTGGTACTCGTCAAACCCTTCGCCCTGGAAGACTTTCACCAGGAAATCACCACCAGGACGCAGCACCCGACCCGCCAGGTCCAGCGCCAGTTCACACAGGAACATGGCACGCGGCATATCGACGGCCGGTAATCCACTCATATTGGGGGCCATGTCGGAAATCACAAGGTCTACCTGCGAATTTCCCACCGCCTCAAGAATCTCTGCGAGCACGCTGTCCTGGGTGAAATCACCATGAACAAAGGTCACATCCGGGATGCTGTCCATCTCCAGGATGTCTGAAGCGATCAAGCGGCCCTGCCCACCAATCAGACGACTGGTCACCTGGGACCAGCCACCCGGGGCCGCGCCCAGGTCAATGACGCTCATGCCGGGACGGATCAATTTGTCCTTGTCCTGGATCTCCAGCAATTTGTAACTGGCCCGGGAACGGTAGCCGTCCTTCTGCGCCTTTTTGACGTAAGGATCGTTGAAATGCTCTTGTAGCCACTTAAGGCTGGTTTTGGAACGGGCCACGGGCCACCTCGAAAATAAAACGGGTCGTGATTAACTGGGCGGTCCCGGACTCGCTCGGGTAAACTGGCCGCCGCTTTTTACAAGATCAGACGCAGGGGTCAGATTATGCCGCTCACTCAAGAGCAGAAGAAACAGTACAAATCCATTGGCCACCATCTGAAACCAGTTCTGATTGTGGCAGACAACGGTTTGACTGAAGGTGTGTTAGCCGAATTCGAACGCGCACTCAATGATCATGAACTGATCAAGATCAAGGTCAATATCCTTGATCGCGAAGCGCGCCTGGCCGCCGTTGCAGAACTGTGCAAGGTGGGCAAGGCGGACCTGGTTCAGGTTATCGGCAAGATGGCGCTGCTGTATCGCAAGAATTTCAGCGTCAACAAGCAACTGTCGAACGTTCATCGCTTCAAATGATGACAAGGGTCAGGGGCGTGCTTCGCGCGCCCCGCCACTCCATCCCGGTGCGGGCTGTATAACCAGCACCAGGCCGGAGAACCCTAGCACAAGATAGCTGAATAGCTGCCAGCGCAACGCTTGCGGCAGCCAGACATGCACGACGCAATACATTGCGCACGCATACAGCGCCATCAATAGCAGTTGGCCGCGAATATCCCGCCACAAACTCCCCAGGCCTTCAGCCTTGACCAGCACTAATGCCTGGAGGGTCACGCACGCCGCCGCAAAAGCCACCAGCAGCGCACTGAGCAAACCGTCGATCTCATCGATCAGCAGCGGTGCCAGGCCAATCAAACCCAGCGCTGGCAGCACGCCAATGTGCAACAACCACAGGCCACCCACCCAAAGCATCTGGGAGAGCTGCCAAAGCATGGCGCCCGCACGAAGCGGGCGCCGTCTTTCAGATGTGACGAACTTCAACAATCTCGTACTCGATCACGCCGCCGGGGGTTTTCACAGACACCACGTCCCCTTCTTCCTTGGCAATCAAGGCACGGGCAAGCGGTGAACCGACGGAGATCTTGCCGAGTTTGAAGTCAGCCTCGTCTTCGCCCACGATGTGATAAACAACGCGCTCATCGGTCTCGACGTTGGCGATTTCCACCGTGGTGCCAAAAATCACCTTGCCGGTATGCGGGATGGTCGTGACGTCGATGATCACCGCATTCTGCATGCGGCCTTCGATATCACGGATCCGCGCCTCGACCATACCCTGCTGCTCGCGAGCAGCGTGATATTCGGCGTTTTCCTTCAAGTCACCCAACTCGCGGGCCGTACCGATGTCCTGGCTCAGCTTTGGACGTACGACTTTGGTCAGATGGGCGTGCTCCTCTTCCAGGGCGCGAGCGCCCTGAACGGTCATCGGGTATTTGGTTATGCTCATGCCTTCAATCCTGCGTGTAGATCCTGCAAGCGACGCACGGTCTTTTCCGGACCGAACTTGAGCGCTTCGCAAATGGCTTCGCCAGCAGCAATGGTGGTGGTGCAGTAGATCTTGTGCTGCAGGGCATTACGACGAATGGAGTAGGAGTCCGCGATCGACTGGCGACCTTCGGTGGTGTTGATGATCAGGGTGACTTCGTCATTCTTGATCATGTCGACCACGTGCGGACGGCCCTCCGTCACTTTGTTCACGCGGCGTACTTTCAGGCCGGCAGCTTCGATCAGCTTGGCGGTCCCGGCGGTAGCCACGACTTCAAAGCCCAAGTTGATCAGATCACGGGCCACACCCGCAACCAGTGGCTTGTCGTCATCGCGCACGCTGATAAACGCAGTACCGCCGGTCGGCAGCACTTCGCTGGCGCCCATCTGGGCCTTGGCGAAGGCTTCGCCGAAGGTGTCGCCCACGCCCATCACTTCACCGGTGGACTTCATTTCCGGGCCCAGGATCGGGTCCACCCCAGGGAATTTGGCGAATGGGAACACCGCCTCTTTCACGCTGTAGAAGTTCGGAATGATTTCCTTGGTGAAGCCGATTTCCTTCAGGGTCTTACCGGCCATCACGCGCGCAGCGATCATGGCCAGGGACACACCGATGCACTTGGACACGAACGGTACGGTACGCGAAGCGCGCGGGTTGACTTCGATGACGTAGATGTCTTCGCCTTGCAGCGCCAACTGCACGTTCATCAGGCCGACCACGCCCAGCTCAAGGGCCATTTTCTTGACCTGTTCGCGCATCTCGTCCTGGATGTGCGCCGGCAGCGAGTACGGCGGCAGCGAGCACGCGGAGTCACCGGAGTGAACGCCCGCCTGTTCGATGTGCTGCATGATCGCGCCGATCACCACGTCGGTACCGTCGCACACCGCATCCACGTCCATTTCGATGGCGCAGTTGAGGAAGTGGTCGAGCAGCACCGGGCTGTCGTTGGAGACTTTCACCGCATCACGCAGGTAGCGCTTGAGCTCTTCTTCTTCGTAGACGATTTCCATCGCGCGGCCGCCCAGTACGTAGGACGGACGCACCACCAGCGGGTAACCGATCTTGCTGGCTGCACGGATGGCTTCGTCTTCGCTGCGCACGGTGGCGTTCGGCGGCTGACGCAGGTTCAGGCGCTCGACCATCTGCTGGAAGCGCTCACGGTCTTCTGCACGGTCGATGGCATCCGGGCTGGTACCGATGATCGGCACGCCAGCGGCTTCCAGGGCACGCGCCAGTTTCAGCGGGGTTTGGCCGCCGTACTGGACGATCACGCCTTTGGGTTTCTCGACGCGGCAGATTTCCAGCACGTCTTCCAGTGTCACCGGCTCGAAGTACAGACGGTCGGACGTGTCGTAGTCAGTGGAAACCGTTTCCGGGTTGCAGTTGACCATGATGGTCTCGTACCCGTCTTCGCGCAGGGCGAGAGCGGCGTGTACGCAGCAATAGTCAAACTCGATGCCCTGGCCGATACGGTTCGGGCCGCCACCGAGGATGATGATCTTGTCGCGGCCCGACGGCGCGGCTTCGCACTCTTCCTCATAGGTGGAGTACATGTACGCAGTGTCGGTGGCGAACTCGGCGGCGCAGGTGTCAACGCGCTTGTAGACCGGGAAGATATCCAGCTTGTGGCGATGAGTACGCAGGTTTTTCTCGGTCACACCCAGCAGCTTGGCCAGACGCTGATCGGAGAAGCCTTTGCGCTTGAGGCGGAACATCAGGTCGCGGTCGATGGACGACAGGCCGAGGGTCTTGACCTTCTCTTCTTCCTTGATCAGGTCTTCGATCTGCACCAGGAACCACGGGTCGATCATGTTCATGCCGAAGATATCTTCGACGCTCAGGCCGGCACGGAAGGCGTCAGCCACGTACCAGATACGCTCGGCGCCCGGCACGGTCAGCTCGCGCTTGAGGATGCTCATGCTTTCCGGGTTGCTCAGGTCGAGCTTCTCGTCCAGGCCGCATACACCGACTTCCAGGCCGCGCAGGGCTTTCTGCAGGGATTCCTGGAACGTACGGCCAATGGCCATGACTTCACCGACCGACTTCATCTGAGTGGTCAGGCGCGCATCGGCCTTGGCGAATTTCTCAAAGGCAAAGCGCGGCAGCTTGGTCACGACGTAGTCGATAGACGGCTCGAAAGACGCCGGCATGGCGCCGCCGGTGATTTCGTTCTGCAACTCATCCAGGGTGTAACCGATCGCCAGCTTGGCCGCGATACGCGCAATCGGGAAGCCGGTGGCTTTCGATGCCAGCGCCGAAGAACGCGATACACGCGGGTTCATCTCGATCACGACCATGCGGCCGGTATCCGGGCAGATGCCGAACTGAACGTTGGAACCACCGGTTTCAACGCCGATTTCACGCAGTACCGCCAACGAGGCGTTACGCATGATCTGGTATTCCTTGTCCGTCAGGGTCTGCGCCGGCGCAACAGTGATCGAGTCACCGGTGTGCACACCCATCGGGTCGAAGTTTTCGATGGAGCAGACGATGATGCAGTTGTCCTTCTTATCGCGGACAACCTCCATCTCGTATTCTTTCCAGCCGATCAGGGATTCGTCGATCAGCAGCTCTTTGGTCGGCGACAGGTCCAGGCCACGGGCGCAGATTTCTTCGAACTCTTCACGGTTGTAGGCGATGCCACCACCGGTGCCGCCCATGGTGAAGGACGGACGGATAATGCACGGGAAGCCCAGCTTTTCGAGAACCGCGTTGGCCTCTTCCATGCTGTGGGCGATACCGGAGCGCGGGCAATCAAGGCCGATGGACTTCATCGCCTTGTCGAAACGCGAACGGTCTTCAGCCTTGTCGATGGTGTCGGCGTTGGCACCGATCATCTCGACGCCGAACTTCTCCAGGACGCCTTCGCGCTCCAGGTCCAGGGCGCAGTTCAGTGCGGTCTGGCCGCCCATGGTTGGCAACAGCGCGTCCGGACGCTCTTTCTCGATGATCTTGGCAACGGTCTGCCATTTGATCGGTTCGATGTAGGTGGCATCGGCCATGGCCGGGTCGGTCATGATGGTGGCCGGGTTGGAGTTCACCAGGATGACGCGGTAACCCTCCTCGCGCAGGGCTTTACAGGCCTGGGCGCCGGAGTAGTCGAATTCGCAGGCCTGGCCGATCACGATCGGGCCAGCGCCGAGAATCAGGATGCTTTTTATGTCTGTACGTTTTGGCATGGGTTTGTCACTCAAATCCGCAGGTCAGTCGGCAAGCCGTCTTGAACATTCTTTGAAGAGCCTGCGGGGGCCACCGAAATTCGGGACCACCCGCAGGCCGCTCAGTCAGCGTCGCTTGGCCATCTCATTGATGAAACGGTCGAACAGCGGCGCTACGTCGTTCGGGCCCGGGCTGGCTTCAGGGTGACCCTGGAAGCTGAACGCGCTCTTGTCGGTGCGCTCGATGCCTTGCAGGGAACCGTCGAACAGCGACTTGTGAATGGCGCGCACGTTCGAAGGCAGGCTCGCCTCATCCACCGCAAAACCGTGGTTCTGGCTGGTGATCATGACAACGCCGGTGTCCAGGTCCTGCACGGGGTGGTTGGCACCGTGGTGACCGTGGCCCATTTTCAGGGTCTTGGCGCCCGAGGCCAGGGCCAGCAACTGGTGGCCCAGGCAGATACCGAATACCGGGATCTCGGTTTCCAGCACGTCCTTGATCGCCTGGATCGCGTAGTCGCATGGCTCCGGGTCACCAGGGCCGTTGGACAGGAACACGCCGTCCGGTTGCAGGGCGAGTACATCGCTGGCCGGGGTTTGCGCCGGCACCACGGTCACGCGGCAGCCGCGCTCAACCAGCATGCGCAGGATGTTGTACTTCACGCCGTAGTCGTAGGCCACAACGTGATAAGGCAAGTCGGCGGCCTCGATAGTCGCGTGGCTGTCGGTCTTCAGGTCCCAGACAGTGGAGCGCCATTCGTACTTCTCTTTGACGCTGACGACTTTCGCCAGGTCCATGCCTTTCAGGCCAGGAAACCCTTGCGCTGCGGCAATCGCGGCCTCTTCGGAGATATTCTCACCGGCCATGATGCAGCCGTTCTGCGAGCCTTTTTCACGCAGGATGCGCGTGAGGCGGCGCGTATCGATACCGGCGATCGCCACGACGTTGTTGGCTTTCAGGTAATCGGACAGCGACATCGTGTTACGCCAGTTGCTCGCAACCAGTGGCAGGTCACGAATCACCAGACCGGCCGACCAGACACGATCAGACTCGGCGTCTTCCGGTGTAGTACCGGTGTTGCCGATGTGCGGATAGGTCAGGGTAACGATCTGTTGGGCGTAGGAAGGATCGGTAAGGATTTCCTGATAGCCGGTCATGGCGGTGTTGAACACCACCTCACCAACGGTTTGACCGTCGGCTCCAATGGCTTCGCCGCGAAAAATGCTGCCATCAGCAAGGGCGAGTATGGCTGGCTTAGTCAAGAAGACCTCCCGTAAATAAAGCCTGAAGGGGCGATCGCAGGTTGCAAAAAAGCGGAGTGACGTATGGACACGTCACCCCGCTTCTTCACTGAATTATTCTGCGCGCTTTTAGTGGACACACTAAAGCTGTAGCTTACAGAAAAAGGCTTTTTTGGTCCACCGCTAATGAGCCTGAAAGGCAGGGGAATGCGACAGGGCGTCGCTTAGCGGGTAAAACGGGGCCCAAGCATAAGCTTGAGGCCCTGTTTAAGCTACCGATTAGTGCAGGTCGAGCACATCACGCATGTCGTACAGGCCAGGCTCGCGCCCTTCCAGCCAGAGCGCAGCGCGCACCGCGCCCTTGGCAAACGTCATGCGACTGGAAGCCTTGTGCGTGATTTCCAGGCGTTCGCCCTCAGTGGCAAACAGCACAGTGTGATCACCGACCACATCACCACCGCGTACAGTGGCAAAACCAATGGTGTCGCGCGCACGGGCACCGGTGTGCCCTTCACGGCCATACACCGCCACTTTGGACAGGTCACGCCCCAACGCATCGGCGATGGCCTCGCCCATCCGCAAGGCAGTCCCGGACGGCGCATCGATCTTGTGACGATGATGGGTTTCGATAATCTCGATATCCGCCTCATCACCCAATACGCGAGCCGCCATATCCAGCAGCTTGAGGGACAGATTCACGCCTACGCTGAAGTTCGCCGCAAAGACGATCGGGATATCCTTGCCCGCCTGAGCCAGCAACTGCTTCTGCTCAACCGTCAAACCGGTGGTACCGATCACCATTGCCTTGCCTGCCTTGCGACAGAACGCCAGGTTTTCCAGCATCACCTCCGGCAGCGTGAAATCGATCAACACGTCGAACTCGTCGGCCACCTGCGCCAGATGACCGGACAACGAAACGCCGATACGGCCCAGTGAGGCCAACTCACCCGCATCCGCACCGATCAACGTGCTGCCCGGACGCACGATCGCCGCGGTCAGCCCGGACGCCGGCGAGCGCTGCTGCACGGCTTCGACCAGCGTCTTGCCCATGCGCCCGGCAGCGCCCATTACGGCTATACGTCGCATACTCAATTCCTTACAGGTCGCCGAAGAAACGCTTCACACCATCGAAAAAGCCCGTGGTTTTCGGCGAGTGAGAGTCATCACCTTCCAACGAACTGCGGAACTCTTCAAGCAGCTCACGCTGACGGCGATTCAGGTTGACCGGCGTTTCTACCGCCACGCGACACATCAGGTCGCCGGCCCCGCCACCGCGCACCGGCGCAACGCCTTTGCCACGGATACGGAACTGTTTGCCGGTCTGCGTACCCTCTGGAATCTTGAGCTTGACCCGACCGTCCAGCGTCGGAATTTCCAGCTCACCACCCAGGGCCGCATCGACGAAGCTGATCGGCACTTCACAGAACAGATGCTTGCCATCACGCTGGAAGATCGAGTGCTCGCGCACATTGATCACCACGTACAGGTCGCCCGTAGGCCCACCCTGAGTACCGGCTTCCCCTTCACCCGACAGACGAATGCGGTCGCCGGTATCCACGCCCGCCGGCACTTTCACCGACAGCGTCTTGTACTCTTCGACACGACCTTCGCCATGGCAGGAGTCGCACGGATCGGAAATGATTTTGCCCTGACCATGGCAACGCGGGCAGGTTTGCTGCACCGAGAAGAAGCCCTGCTGCATCCGCACCTGGCCGATACCGCCGCAGGTCGGGCAGGTGATGGGCGAAGAGCCCTTCTTGGCACCCGAGCCGTCGCACGGCTTGCAGTTGACCAGCGTCGGTACACGGATGTTGACACTGGTGCCGCGCACGGCTTCTTCCAGGTTCAATTCCAGGGTATAGCGCAGGTCGCTGCCACGCTGGGCCCCGCCACGCTGGCCACCACGGCCACCGCCAAAGAAATCACTGAACACGTCACCGAAAATATCGGAGAAGTTCTGACCACCAAAACCGGCACCGCCGCCGCCCATGCTCGGGTCGACACCGGCATGCCCATACTGGTCGTAGGCTGCACGTTTGTTGGGATCAGACAGACATTCGTAGGCCTCATTGGCCTCTTTGAACATTTCTTCGGATTCTTTGCTATCCGGATTACGGTCCGGGTGGTGCTTCATCGCCAGGCGACGGTAAGCCTTTTTCAGGTCCGCCTCGCTAGCCCCGCGCTCCACACCCAATACTTCGTAATAGTCACGCTTTGCCATAAGTCTTTGCACTCTTAAGGACGTTCAGCCAGACCCTCCTGAGCCTCGCCAAACTCGTTGAGCCCCAATGCAGGCCCGGACCCAACTCACGTCAATTCAACGATCCTGGTCATTACTACTTTTTAGCCGGCCACCCGACTAAAAACGCGGTATTTACTGCTCGGAAAGCAGGAGCATTCCCGGCCACACCGCCAGCACCCAAACGCTGTCGCATACTGTAAAAATTCGCATACCCCAGACACGCCAACGCGGGAGCAAGCTCCCGCGCGGCGACATCCTACCAGTCACCGCTTGTGAGCGGTCAACCGGGCGACCAAGTTACTTCTGGTCTTTGACTTCTTCGAACTCGGCATCGACAACATCGTCGTGCTTGGCTTCAGGCTCTGCTTGCTGCGCAGCACCTTCAGCCGGCTGGCCTTGTTCGGCGTACATTTTCTGGGCCACTGGCGCGGACACCTTCGACAGCTCCTCAACCTTGGCTTCGATAGCGGCCTTGTCGTCGCCTTTGATAGCGGCTTCCAGGGCAACTACAGCGGCTTCGATTGCAGTTTTCTCTTCGGCAGTCACCTTGTCGCCAGCATCAGCAACCATTTTGCGCGTCGAGTGAACCAGCGCGTCACCCTGGTTACGGGCACCCGCCAACTCGGCAAACTTGGCGTCCGCATCAGCGTTGGCTTCAGCATCACGAATCATCTGTTGAATTTCTTCATCAGACAGGCCGGAGTTGGCCTTGATGGTGATCTTCTGCTCTTTGCCGGTCGCCTTGTCTTTCGCGCCAACATGCAGGATACCGTTGGCGTCGATGTCGAAGGTCACTTCGATCTGTGGCACGCCACGGGGTGCTGGTGGAATCTCGGCCAGGTCAAACTTGCCCAGGGATTTGTTCTGCGCAGCTTGCTTGCGCTCGCCTTGCAGCACGTGAATGGTCACGGCGCCCTGGTTGTCGTCGGCAGTCGAGAACACCTGGGATTTCTTGGTAGGAATCGTGGTGTTTTTCTCGATCAGCGCGGTCATCACGCCACCCATGGTTTCGATACCCAGGGTCAGCGGGCTGACGTCCAGCAGCAGCACGTCTTTCACGTCACCGGCCAATACCGCGCCCTGGATCGCAGCACCCATGGCAACCGCTTCGTCCGGGTTCACGTCTTTACGTGCTTCTTTACCGAAGAACTCGGTGACTTTCTGCTGCACCAGCGGCATACGGGTCTGGCCGCCGACCAGGATCACGTCGTTGATCGCGCCAACGTCGATACCGGCGTCTTTCAGCGCAATGCGGCATGGTTCGATGGTACGTTGAACCAGGTCTTCAACCAGTGCTTCCAACTTGGCGCGCGAGATCTTCACGTTCAAGTGCTTGGGACCGGTCGCGTCTGCAGTGATGTACGGCAGGTTCACGTCGGTGGACATGCTCGACGACAGTTCGATCTTGGCTTTCTCGGCAGCTTCTTTCAGGCGCTGCATCGCCAGCGGATCACCCTTGAGGTTCATGCCGCTTTCTTTCTTGAATTCGTCAACGAGGTAGTCGATCAGACGGATGTCGAAGTCTTCACCACCCAGGAACGTGTCGCCGTTGGTGGCCAACACTTCGAACTGGTGCTCGCCGTCAACTTCTGCGATCTCGATGACGGAGACGTCGAAAGTACCACCGCCCAGGTCATAAACGATCACAGTGTGGTCGCCTTTGGCCTTGTCCATACCGTAGGCCAGGGCCGCTGCGGTAGGTTCGTTAATGATACGTTTTACGTCCAGACCCGCGATGCGGCCGGCGTCTTTGGTTGCCTGGCGCTGGCTGTCGTTGAAGTAGGCCGGAACAGTGATGACCGCTTCGGTCACGGTTTCACCGAGGTAGTCTTCGGCAGTCTTTTTCATCTTTTTCAAGACTTCAGCCGAGATCTGCGGTGCGGACATCTTGTTGCCGTTCACTTCAACCCAGGCGTCACCGTTGTCGGCCTTGGCGATTTTGTAAGGCACCATCTTGATGTCTTTCTGTACGACTTCTTCGTCGAACTTGCGACCGATCAGCCGTTTTACCGCGTACAGGGTGTTGTGCGGGTTGGTAACGGCCTGACGCTTGGCCGACTGACCGACCAGGATCTCGCCATCGTTGGCGTAAGCGATGATCGACGGCGTGGTACGCGCGCCTTCAGCGTTTTCGATAACTTTGGCCTTGCCGTTTTCCATGACCGAGACGCACGAGTTGGTGGTCCCCAGGTCGATACCGATAATCTTGCCCATGTTTGACTCTCCCGAAACTTGAATTTGGTTGCCGCAGCAGTTGTGGCTAACTGCGGTAGCACTTAATCGCTTGACTTATAAATGGGGGCCTTGCGGCGGATTTCAAGCCTGCTCATCAATAGATGGCGAAACAGGTGCGGGAGCCTTGCTCACCACCACCATCGCCGGGCGCAACAAGCGACCGTTGAGCAGATAGCCCTTCTGAAATACCTTTAATACGCTGTTGGGCTCCAGGTCATGGCTTTCCTGCATCGCCATCGCCTGGTGGTGCTCCGCGTTGAACGGCTCACCGCCGAGTGGATCGATGGCTTCCAACTGATAACGCTTCAGGGTGTCCTGGAACATTTTCAGGGTCAGTTCGATCCCCTCGCGCATCGGGCGGATGTTTTCGTCATCCGGATTGGACAATTCAAGGCCACGCTCCAGGCTGTCAATAATCGGCAGCAGGTCGTTGGCGAATTTTTCCAAGGCGAATTTGTGAGCCTTCTCTACGTCCTGCTCGGCACGGCGGCGGACGTTCTGCAGATCGGCGGCAACACGCAACGACTGATCCTGCGCTGCGGCCAATTGCTCTTCGAGCACTTGCACACGAGTACCCAGCTCATCACCGGCAGCCGAATTGGCGTCTGGCGTTTGCGTATCCTGCGTCTGTTCGTCAGCCATAGCTTTCTCCTTTCAAAATCATGCGCGAACTCAACTCGCGCTTCTGTTCCGGTATATGGGGCCACAATTTTCAGGTTCAAGGGCGCGGACGTTACCAAAAGTCTTTCGCATGTCTCGGATCATTTCCTGCCCCTACATTCCTTATTGAGCTAAAAAAAGCACCCGATCAAGCAAATCGAGCTAAGCGCCAGGATTGTCAGCCTCAAACAAAACACTGTATAAATAACCAGACCTAAAGCCTGGGAGCGGCCGTCATGCTCGTGCACCTGTCCGTACATAACTACGCCATCGTTGAACATCTGGATCTCGAACTGGATCGCGGCATGAGCGTAATCACAGGCGAGACCGGCGCCGGCAAGTCGATCATGCTCGACGCCCTGGGCCTGACGCTCGGGGACCGCGCCGACAGTGGCGTGGTGCGCCCCGGCGCCGACAAGGCCGACATCCTGGCCACATTCGATCTGGCGGATATTCCCGAGGCCGAGGCCTGGCTGGCCGAGCGCGACCTCAATAACGAAGGGCCGTGCATCCTGCGCCGGGTGATCACCGCCGAAGGACGCTCACGCGGCTACATCAACGGCACGCCCTGCCCCCTTGGCGACTTGAAAGCCCTGGGTGAACTGTTGATTGATATCCACAGCCAGCATGAGCACCAGTCCCTGTTGAAAACCGACACCCATCGCCGCCTGCTGGATGAGTACGCCGGCGCCACCGAACTTGCCCGCCAGGTCCACCTGGCCGCCCAACGCTGGCGCCAGACGCGCCAGGAACTGGAACGCCTTTCCAATTCCGGCGACGAGCAACGCGCTCGCCACCAACTGCTCAGCTATCAACTCGAAGAGCTTGAAAGCCTGGGCCTGGGCGAGACCGAACTGGAACAGCTTGAACAGGAACACAAGAACCTGACCAACGCCGAGACATTGCTGGGCATCTGTCGCCAGGTGATCGAGCAATGCAGCGAAAGTGATTCCGGCAATGTGCTTAATGCACTGACCGCCAGCCTCAATCGCCTGTCCAGCGTGACTAACGCCTCCGGCTCACTGAGTGAAGCCACCACCCTGCTGACCAGCGCGCAGATCCAGGTGGAGGAAGCGGTCGGCGAGCTGAACCGCTTCCTCGATCATTTCGATGCCGACCCGGCGCGCCTGCAGGTAATAGAAGAGCGCCTGGACACTATCTACACCCTGGCGCGCAAACATCGAATCCAGCCAACCGAAGTGGCGGCAATGCAACAAAAGCTGCTGGATGAAATCGAGACCCTGAACGCGAACGACGAGTCCATTGAGCGCCTCGGCGAAGAACTCGCCTCCTTCGCCCGCCATTATCAGGAAAAGGCTCGTGAGCTGAGCGACCTTCGCCAACAGGCCGCTACCCGCCTGGCCGGTGCCGTGGAACAGGAAATCCAGCGCCTGGGCATGCCCGGCGGCCGCTTCACCATCCAGCTGCACGCCAATACCAGCCATGAACTGCAACCCCACGGACTGGAACAGGTAGAGCTGCTGGTCAGCGCCAACCCGGGGCAACCGCTCAAAGCCCTGGCAAAAGTCGCCTCCGGCGGCGAGCTGTCACGGATCAGCCTGGCGATCCAGGTCATCACGGCGCAAACCTCGCGCGTACCGACTCTGGTGTTCGATGAAGTGGACGTGGGCATTGGCGGGCCGACTGCCGAGATTGTTGGTCAGTTGTTGCGCCGTCTGGGCGATCGCGGCCAGGTGCTGACGGTGACCCACTTACCGCAAGTGGCGGCCCAGGGGCATCAGCATTTGTTCGTGCACAAAGTGCGGGGCAGTGATGCGACGCGCACGGCCGTGTCCAAGCTGAACAAGTCGGAGCGCGTGGAAGAAGTGGCGCGGATGCTCGGCGGTATTGATTTGACCAAGGAGTCCCTGGCGCACGCGAAGAAGATGGTCGTAGCAGCGAAGGCCTGAGCGAGCATTTTCCCTCTTATATAAAGCACGAAGGCGACCCTGGGGTCGCCTTCGATCGTTGCGCAGAGCAAATCTGCGTCGATTTTTACTTTTTCTTACGGATGTACAGCACCAGATTATGGTCAACCAAATCGAAGCCATGCTCCTCAGCGATCTTATGCTGCAGCGCTTCGATCTCAGGGCTGGTGAACTCGATAACCTCATTGGTATCCAGGTCAACCATGTGGTCGTGATGCCCGCCGTCGGCCAATTCAAACACTGCATGACCGCCGTCGAAATTATGACGAACCACCAGCCCTGCGGCTTCAAACTGGGTCAGGACACGGTAAACCGTGGCCAGGCCGACGTCTTCATTAGACTCCATCAGCGCCTTGTAAACGTCCTCGGCACTCATGTGGCGTTGCTCAGCAGAATCGAGCATTTGTAGAATCTTGACTCGGGGCAGAGTCACTTTGAGACCGGCTTTGCGTAGTTCGCTATTTTCAACCATGGTTAGCTTTCTCGCGGATGCTGCTTCGCAGCTTCTCTTAATACGGGTATGATCGGCGTTTACGTTGTCCCAGCCAAGATAGTGGAAGTCGCCCACCGATGCAAAACACCAAGCTCTTGCTAACCAGTTTCACCTTTGTGGGACTGCTCGCACTCGCCGGTTGTTCATTCCCCGGGGTTTACAAAATCGACATCCAGCAGGGCAATGTCGTCACGCAGGACATGATAGACCAGTTACGCCCGGGAATGACCCGACGGCAAGTAAGGTTTATCATGGGCAATCCCCTGCTGACCGACACTTTCCATGCCGATCGCTGGGATTATCTCTACAGCCTCCAGCCTGGCGGCGGTGAGCGCCAGCAGGAGCGCGTCAGTGTCATTTTCAATGGCAATGACCAGCTTGTCAGCCTGTCCGGTGACTTCATGCCTGGCGTAAGCCGCGATGAAGCGCTGTTGGGCAAGGACAGCGGCACCAGCGTGACCGCCCCTGCGCAGGAAGCCGAGAAGCCGAAATCCGAGGTGCCGGCCAAGCCAGGCTCCTTGCTGGACCAGATCCAGAAAGACGTCGATGGCGTGGAAACCGTGCCTGTCCCGACGCCACAGCCTCTGGACACCAGCCCGCAGTAACAAAGCAACACTCAACAAAAAGCCCGGCATGCCGGGCTTTTTGTTGTCTGAAGGATTTATGAGTTTTGCTGCCTGGTCTTCGCCGCCCTGGCCGCACGCTGCCGGCGTATTTCCTTGGGATCTGCCAGCAACGGCCGGTAGATCTCAATTCGATCACCTGGCTGCACAACACGCGCATCAGCGTCCGAAACCACCTTGCCGAAGATCCCCAGCGGGCAGTCAGACAGCATGCATTGCGGAAACCGCTCAGCCATTCCCGACATTTGCACCGCCGCCCTCAGGCTCGTGCCCGCCGGAACCTTCACCTGCAATAAAACCTGGCGATCAACGGTGGCATGCACCACTTCAATCTCAACCATGCAGTTGCTTGGCCCGCTGGCAGAACGCATCCACCAGCGTATTCGCCGCCTGATTGAACAAAGGCCCCAATGTCGCGCGGACGATCGGCCCTGCGTAATCGAACGACAGATCCAGGCTGATCTTGCAGGCCTTGTCCGTCAGCGCCTTGAATACCCAGACCCCATGCAACTGGGTGAACGGGCCTTCCTGCAGATTCATCTCGATGGATTTTCCAGGCACCAGCACATTGCGCGTAACAAAATGCTGGCTAAGCCCACCCTTGGCTACGCCGACGCTGGCAACCATGTACCCGTCATCGCCCTCCAAAACCTCGGCGGTGGAGCACCACGGCAGGAATTCCGGGTAACGCGCCACGTCGTTGACCAGGTCATAGAGCGCCTGTGCGGGATACGGCAGCAGGGCCGAACGTTGAATATGCGTCGTCATGTGAGCGTTATTTCCACAGCTGAGCGGGCAAACATCGCGAAACAACAGCCAGATCCGCGAGAGAAAAAAACCAGAGAACTGCCCGCATTGTCCGGGATTCGTCCAACACGCTCAAGCACGCAGGTTGACCGTAGCCGACACGCTCGCAACTCCCTATAATGCCGCCCCTATGGCTAAACAAAAGAAACACCCAACAGGGACCATCGCGCAAAATAAAAAGGCGCGACACGATTACTTCATCGAGCATCGGTTCGAGGCTGGTCTGGTCCTGGCCGGCTGGGAAGTAAAAAGTCTGCGTGCCAGCAAGCTGCAGCTGGTCGACAGCTATGTGCTGCTCAAGGATGGCGAGGCGTGGCTGCTTGGCAGTCATATCACCCCGCTGACCACCGCGAGCACCCATGTAATTGCCGACCCGGTGCGCACGCGCAAGCTGCTGCTCAATGCCCGCGAGCTGGAAAAACTCGCTGCGGCAGTGCAACAGAAAGGCTACGCCTGCATCTGCTTGTCCTGGTACTGGAGCAAGCACCTGGTCAAGTGCGAAATTGCGCTGGGCAAGGGCAAGAAGGAATACGACAAACGCGATACCGAACGCGAGCGCGACTCCAATCGCGAATTGCATCGCGCAGTGCGTAACAAAGGCAAGGAAGACTAGCCTTGTGACGATGCGGCTTCGGGCAACTCGCCCGAGGCTACATGCCTTTACGTCGCTCCGCCCGAGCCACGCGCTGAACCTCCTGACGAACCTCCTCCAGCACTTCCTGCACATACAGCAGGTGACGCGTTGAGATCTCCCGCGCCTGCTCGGCCCGCCCTTCAATAATGGCCAGATACAGATCGCGATGCTGGCTGATCAGCATGTCGCGGGTCTCGGTGCGCTGTTGATACATGCCGCCAATGTTAGTCACCACGTTACGCTTGAGCAGATCGAACAGCCCGCGAATGGTGTGCAGCAGCACGGCGTTATGACTGGCCTCGGCAATGGCCAGGTGAAACCGCGCATCTGCCGCGCCCTCCTCCACTCGACTCACCTCATCGACGCGCGCGTAGCAATGCTGCAACGCCTCAAACGCCGCCGTCAGCCGCTCACGGTCCACTTCCGTTGCCCGCAATGCCGCGTAATAAGCACAGGAAGCCTCAAGCGTCTGGCGAAATTCCAGCAAGTCCCGCTGCGCTTCAGGATTGTTTTCCAGCAGATGCAACAAAGGGTCACTGAAGGTTGACCCCAGGGATTCCACCACATAGTTGCCGCCGCCCTGACGACTGACCAACAACCCTTTGGCCGCCAGCTTCTGAATCGCTTCTCGCAGCGACGGGCGCGACACACCAAATTGTTCAGCCAATGCGCGCTCGGCCGGCAAGCGCTCGCCCGACTTCAACGTGCCCTCAAGGATCATGCCCTCGAGCTGCTCGACAATATCGTCAGACAAACGGCGCTGACGCACCTGATCAAACCCCATAACCCGCTCTCCACCATCCCGACCACGCGCCGGGCTCTCTATTCTGGCCTATCGCCGCGCTCCCGGCACCTATCAGAACGCCTCGGATTATCCCGATCAGAACGCCGCACACCCACTCGTACGACCAAAGTTTCCTGAGCGGCAAATTGACACCCCCCTGCCAAGCCTCTTAATCTAGCCCACAGCGACTGTAAATTGGTATTACCAATTATCCAGAGCGTATAAACAACAACAATCAGGGGCCACCCCATATGCAAACCTGGCAACAGCTCTACAGCCCTCTTGGCAGTCTCGGTGTATCCGCACTGGCCGCCGTTATCCCCATCGTATTTTTCTTCCTGGCCCTGGCTGTATTCCGCCTCAAGGGGCACGTGGCCGGCAGCATCACGCTGGCGCTGTCGATCCTGGTGGCGATTTTCGCCTTCCAGATGCCGGTGGACATGGCCCTGGCCGCCGCCGGCTACGGCTTCGCCTATGGCTTGTGGCCGATTGCATGGATCATCGTGGCGGCGGTATTTCTCTACAAATTGACGGTCAAGAGCGGCCAGTTCGAAGTGATCCGCAGCTCAGTCCTGTCGATTACCGACGACCAGCGCCTGCAGGTACTGCTGATCGGCTTCTGCTTCGGCGCCTTCCTCGAAGGGGCGGCCGGTTTCGGTGCGCCCGTGGCCATTACCGCCGCCCTGCTGGTCGGCCTGGGTTTCAACCCGCTCTACGCCGCCGGCCTGTGCCTGATTGCCAACACCGCCCCGGTCGCCTTCGGTGCGTTGGGTATCCCGATCATTGTGGCGGGCCAGGTCACCGGCATCGACGCCTTCAAGATCGGCGCCATGACCGGTCGCCAACTGCCCCTGCTGTCACTGTTCGTGCCGTTCTGGCTGGTGTTCATGATGGACGGCCTGCGCGCCGTTCGCGAGACCTGGCCCGCAGCCCTGGTGGCGGGCCTGAGCTTTTCCGTCACTCAGTACTTCACCTCCAACTTCATCGGCCCGGAACTGCCCGACATCACCTCGGCACTGGCCAGCCTGATCGCCCTGACTTTATTCCTCAAAGTCTGGCAACCCAAACGCAGCGCCGGCGCGCAGATTGCCGGCGCCACCTCGAGCACGGCGGTTACCGCCAGCGCCGGTGGCTTCGGTTTGCCGCGCAACACCCTGGTTTCGCCGTACAGCCTGGGGCAGATTTTCAAGGCGTGGTCGCCCTTCCTGATACTCACCGTGCTGGTGACCATCTGGACCCTCAAACCCTTCAAGGCGATGTTCGCCGCCGGCGGCTCGATGTACAGCTGGGTGTTCAACTTTGCGATCCCGCACCTGGACCAACTGGTAATCAAAGTCGCGCCTATCGTCACCAACCCCACCGCCATACCGGCGGTATTCAAGCTGGACCCGATTTCTGCAACCGGCACCGCGATTTTTTTCTCCGCGCTGATCTCGATGGTGGTATTGAAAATAGACGTAAAAACTGGTCTTACCACTTTAAAAGAGACCTTCTACGAGCTTCGCTGGCCGATCCTGTCCATCGGCATGGTGTTGGCCTTCGCCTTTGTCACCAACTACTCGGGCATGTCCTCGACCATGGCCCTGGTGCTGGCCGGCACCGGCGCGGCCTTCCCGTTTTTCTCACCGTTCCTCGGCTGGCTCGGCGTTTTCCTGACAGGCTCGGACACCTCGTCCAATGCACTGTTCAGCTCGTTGCAGGCCACCACCGCCCACCAGATCGGCGTCAACGACACCTTGCTGGTGGCGGCGAATACCAGTGGCGGCGTGACCGGCAAAATGATTTCGCCACAATCGATCGCCGTGGCCTGTGCCGCGACCGGCCTGGTCGGCAAGGAATCCGACCTGTTCCGCTTCACCCTTAAACACAGCCTGTTCTTTGCCACGATCGTCGGGCTGATCACCCTGGCACAGGCGTATTGGTTCACCGGTATGCTGGTGCACTGAGACCTGCACGCAATAGGGTAAGAATCGACGCCGGACAACGGTTCCGGCGTCAGCTATTTCTGGAGGACCGATGAGCCTGCCTGCCGCATTCCTGAGCGACGTCGCACAACTGATCCCGAAGGATCGTCGTTTTGACGATCCACTTTCCACCCTCGCCTTCGGCACCGATGCCAGCTTTTACCGATTGATCCCACAGCTGGTGATACGCGTGGAGTCGGAAGACGAAGTGGTCACGCTGCTGCAACTGGCCCAGCGCGACCGCGTCGCCGTGACCTTTCGCGCGGCGGGCACCAGCTTGTCCGGCCAGGCCATCAGCGACTCGGTGCTGATCGTGCTGGGTGATCAGTGGAATGGCCGCGAAATTCGCGAGCAAGGCCTGCAGATCCGCCTGCAACCCGGCGTCATCGGCGCTCAGGCCAACGCCTGGCTTGCGCCATTCGGGCGTAAGATCGGGCCGGACCCGGCGTCGATCAACGCCTGCAAGATCGGCGGCATCGTTGCCAACAACGCCAGTGGCATGTGCTGCGGGACGGCGCAAAATACCTACCACACCCTCGCAGGCATTCGTCTGGTCCTGGCCGATGGCAGCCGCCTCGACACCGAAGACCCCGCCAGCGTCCAGGCCTTCCGCCACACCCATGGCGCGCTGCTAGAACGCCTGGCCACACTGGGCCGGGAGACGCGGGCAAACGCCGAACTGGCGGCAAAAATTCGCCACAAATACCGTCTGAAAAATACCACCGGCCTGTCACTGAATGCCCTGGTGGATTTCGATGACCCGCTGGATATCCTCAGCCATTTACTGGTGGGGTCCGAGGGCACGCTGGGGTTTATCAGCGCCGTGACCTACCACACAGTGATCGATCACCCGCACAAAGCCTCGGCACTCATCGTATTCCCGGACGTCGAGACCTGCTGCAACGCGGTCACCGTGCTGAAAACCCAGCCGGTGTCGGCCGTTGAGCTGCTGGACCGGCGCAGCCTGCGCTCGGTACACAACAAACCGGGCATGCCGGCGTTCGTACAGCAACTGTCGGAAAATGCCTGCGCGCTGCTGATCGAATCCCGCGCCGCGTCTCCTTCATTACTGCATGAACAACTGGCGCTGATCATGGCCTCACTTGCCTCTTTTGCGGTGGAGAAGCAGGTCGACTTCACCGAAGACCCGCTGGAAAACGCCCGGCTCTGGGCGATTCGCAAGGACACCTTCCCCGCCGTGGGCGCCGTACGCAAAACCGGCACTACCGTGATCATCGAAGACGTCACCTTCCCCGTCGAGCAGCTGGCCATCGGTGTAAACCGTTTGATCGAACTGTTCGACAAACACCACTACGACGAAGCCATCCTTTTCGGACACGCCCTGGAAGGCAATCTGCACTTCGTCTTCACCCAAGGCTTCAACAGCGCGGAAGAAATCGCACGCTATCAAGCGTTCATGGACGACGTGGCCCAACTGGTGGCGGTGGAATTCGGTGGCTCGTTGAAAGCCGAACACGGCACCGGTCGCAATATGGCGCCGTTCGTCGAACTGGAATGGGGCAGCGATGCCTATCAACTGATGTGGCAGCTCAAGCGCCTGCTCGACCCCAACGGCATCCTCAACCCGGACGTGGTGCTCAGCGAAGACCCGCAGATTCACCTCAAACACCTCAAGCCCCTGCCCGCCGCCGATGAGCTTGTGGATAAGTGCATCGAATGCGGGTTCTGCGAGCCGGTATGCCCGTCGAAAGGCCTGACCCTGAGCCCGCGCCAACGCATTGTGATCTGGCGCGACATCCAGGCCAAACAACGCACCGGCGTCGACACCACCGAATTGGAAGCGGCCTTCCACTACCAAGGCATCGACACCTGCGCCGCGACCGGGCTCTGCGCCCAACGCTGCCCTGTAGGCATCAATACCGGCGACCTGGTGAAAAAGCTGTGCAGCCGCGATGCCGACCGTACGAAAACCGCTGAATGGCTCGCCACCCATTTCGCCACCGCGCTGCAAGGCGCGCGCTTTACCCTGCACGTCGCCAACGGCGCACGCATGCTGCTGGGCGCCCCGCGCCTGGCGAAGTTATCGGCCACCGTCACCCGGCTGTCCAAGGGGCAAGTCCCGCAGTGGACCAACGCCATGCCACAGCCGGAAAAAGCCATTCGCTTCAGCCCGGCCGTCACCGACGAGCGACCACGGGTGGTCTACCTGGTGGCGTGCGTCTCACGCGCCATGGGCCCGGCGGCGGGGGATAAAGAGCAAATGTCGCTGTACGACAAAACCCGTAGTCTGCTGGAAAAAGCCGGTTACCAGGTCGTCTTCCCCGACCACCAGGACAACCTGTGCTGCGGCCAACCCTTCGCCTCCAAAGGCTATGCCGAACAGGCCGAACACAAGCGCCAGGAACTGATCGGCGCCCTGCTCCACGCCAGCCGTGGCGGCCTCGACCCGATCTACTGCGACACCAGCCCGTGCACCCTGCGCCTGACGCAAGACCTGGGCGAGACACGCCTGGACCTCTACGACCCCGTACGTTTCATCCGCACCCACCTCATGGACCGCCTCGACTTCACGCCGCAGGAAGCGCCCATTGCCGTCCACGTCACCTGCAGCACCCAGCACCTGGGCGAAAGCCAGGCGCTGATCGACCTCGCCCGACGCTGCGCCAGGACCGTCGTCATCCCCGAAGGCATTCACTGCTGCGGCTTCGCCGGCGACAAAGGCTTCACCACCCCGGAACTCAACGCCCACTCACTGCGCAGCCTCAAGGACGCGGTGCAACACTGCAGCGAAGGCATCTCCACCAGCCGCACCTGCGAGATCGGCCTGAGCCTGCACGGCGGCATCGATTATCACGGGCTGGTCTACCTCGTCGACCGCGTCACCCAGGCCCGCGCCCATTGAACCTGAAAAATAAAACAGAACCCCTGCGCGCCGGTGTAGTCATCTGCATAGGCCTCGACAAACGAGGCTCATCAGTGATGTCGCTGGCAGCCCCTCAACGCCAGCAGCGTCGAGCCCTTTGCGCAAGGAGATACCCTATGAAGCGTTCCGCTCTTGCTGGCTTGTTCATTACCGCTGCGATGCTGGCATCCCCTGCTTTTGCAGCCGGTGATAAAGACCTGTGCCAGATCAACCTGGACAAAATCAACAACGGTAAAGCCCTGCTGTCCACCGACACCAGTGGCAAAAGCGGCGAAATCGACACCGCCGTCGCCCAAGCCAAGGCCGCCCATGCGGCAGGTGATGACAAGAAGTGCATCGAAATCACCTCCAAGGCCCTGCAAGACCTGCAGAACAGCGAGAAAGGCGGTCAGTAAGCGATAGGGCCGACCTTCGGGTTGGCCTTTCGTGAAGGTTTGGCGTACACTGCACAAGCTTGTCACTCACTAGAAACAACGAGTTACAAGCACGGGGCCGTTTAGGATTCGACGCCGGTCGCGAAACTTTAGGTGCATGCCGAGTTGGTAACAGAACTCGTAAATCCACTGTTGCAACTTCTTATAGTTGCCAATGACGAAAACTACGGCCAGGAATTCGCTCTCGCTGCGTAAGCAGCCTTAGCCCTGAGCTTCTGGTACCTTCGGGTCCAGCAATCACCAGGGGATGTCTGTAAACCCAAAGTGATTGTCATATAGAACAGAATCGCCGTGCAGTACGTTGTGGACGAAGCGGCTAAAACTTACACAACTCGCCCAAAGCACCCTGCCCTTCGGGTCGCTGAGGGTTAACTTAATAGAAACGGCTACGCATGTAGTACCGACAGCGGAGTACTGGCGGACGGGGGTTCAAATCCCCCCGGCTCCACCATTTAGTCTTCCCAGGAAGACCCAGAAAAGCCGTAAAGCCTAGATAAATCAAAGCTTTACGGCTTTTTTCTTGCCCGCGTTTTCCCACCTAGTCCCAGGGCATCCCACGGTTGACGGGGGCATATATGGGGGCATAAAACGCTCATCTGCTCGCCCGGAGAGGATGTGCCCCCAATGCCCCTGAAAGACACCAACTGCCGTAACGCCAAGCCACAGGACAAGCCATACCGTCTGTACGACGAACAGGGCTTGTACCTGGAAGTGCAGCCCAACGGAGGCCGTTATTGGCGCTTGAAGTACCGTTTTCTGGGAAAGGAAAAACGCCTTGCTCTTGGCGTTTACCCAGAGGTCGGCTTACAGGATGCTCGTCGCAAGCGTGATGATGCTCGTGTCCAGCTCGCCGGTGGCCATGACCCGTCGCTGCAAAGACGCATGGCCAAGGTAGTCAGCCAGCTCGATCACCAGCACACCTTTGAGTCGGTTGCCACGCAGTGGCTCAGTATTCGCGAGTCCTCGTGGGACCCCGAATACACACGCACGGTGCGGCAGCGCCTTGAGCTCAATGCCTACCCCTGGTTGGGAAAACTACCCATCAGCAGCATCAGCACGCCCATGCTGGTAGAAAACCTCCAGCGCATCATCAAGCGTGGTGCTCGCGAGACGGCGCGTCGTGTAGCCCAAATCTACAAACAGATTTTCGAGTTCGCTGAAGCTGCCGGTATTACCCCACCCAACCAGATCGGGAATCTCTCACGTACGCTCCCAGCCAAGCGGGTGAAACATTTTGCTGCCGTGACAGATCCTGAAAAACTCGGCGCGCTGCTCAAAGCACTGGATAGCTACACCGGAACGATGCCTGTTTGTTGTGCGTTGAAGTTGGCCCCGTTGCTGTTCTGCCGACCTGGAGACCTTCGACACATGGAGTGGTCGGAGGTAAATCTGGATGCTGGCGAATGGTTGATTCCCGGCCACAAAATGAAAGGGCTCACTGCCACCAAACAGGATCGCCCAGATCACCTGGTTCCCCTAAGCCAACAAGCAGTCGCGGTTCTGCGCGAGCTGAAACCACTCACCGGTAGACATCGATATGCCTTCCCTTCAGCCCGAGGAGGCGACCGACCGATGTCCAACAATGCCGTCCTCAGTGCGTTACGCCGCATGGACATCAGCGGCGACGAAATGACTGGGCACGGCTTTCGTGCGACAGCGAGAACCATAGGTGCGGAGGTGCTGGGGTTTCGCCCAGATCTCTTGGAACATCAGCTTGCTCACACGGTAAAAAATCCGCTGGGACGTGCGTACGATCGAACCTCATTTCTGCCAGAGCGACGCGACATGATGCAGCGCTGGTCAGATTACCTAGATGCGATCAAGGCCTGAGCTTACTGCTTGGGCTTGCAATACCGCTTCCCGCTTGGTAAAAAACAGGCATCTCTAGGACGTTCATAAGACTCCACGGGATCGTCACGCCGCCCCGGTTACGGCGTTAAAAATCCGAAGTCCGCCTGCTGTTAGCAGATGGACTTTCTGGCTACCTCATCGGGTTTCGCCAGCATCTCGCAGTGCCGTCTGTGCCTGCTCGCCTGAACAAGGCTGCTAAAGAAACGTACGGACTCCTATTCCGTACCAGCAGGGTCTTTCCTCTCTCCCACGCCAAAGACACAGCTTCAGCTGTCATGCGTACAGCTGCCGCAGGCAATAAATCTCGGAGGCCCGTAACACGAGCCCCGACAAACTTCCCTGCTTTGCAGTAGGAAAATCCGAGCGCCACTCCTAACACATATGCGTATTGCAGCACTTGAGGACTGCTGCAACGCCACCGCCTGAGCACCAATCACATGTCAGCACGAACGATTACAACCTGCCCAGAAGACCCGCGCTTCCTTCGCCTGCCCGAGGTTGAGCTCGTTGTCGGGAAAAAGAGATCCACGATCTATCGCGACATAGCCGCAGGAAAATTCCCTGCTCCATATGATCTAGGCAGCAGCAGATCGGTTGGCTGGCTCAGCACGGAGATATCTGCCTGGATCCTGAGCCGGCCGCGTGTGCAACTGCGTGGGGGGCCTAACAATGACTAACGTATCAGCCCCACTGCGTGCGCAGACCCAGTGGTTCCATGTTTTCAGGGCTATGATCGATCAGGGCGACGTCGCTCGAATTGGGCCCCATGCGTTTACGGTTTATGCCGTCATCAAGGCACACGCCAACTTCGACCATGGCTTATCAAAACCGGGCATTCAACGGATTTCCGAACAGTCTGGAGTCAGTCAGGCACAGGTCAAACGGGCACTGGTAGTTCTCGAAAAAGCCGGCTTCATCGCGAAGAAAAAGTTCGGCCGATCCAATCACTACACATTACGCGAAAAGGTGCAGGTCACTCAGGCCGGATTACCACATAAGGTAGTAACCTGGGATTACGTGCCAAATCTCGCATATGAGACCGTTAGGGACCTCAAGAAAGCCATGAACGCTGGCGATCTCGCAAGTACGCGAATACTGAACATCGATAGTCTGAATATCCAAATCAACCTGTCAGGCGGAAACTCCCAAATTGACTTAGGCTCATTGCAAGCTGACCTAGATCGACTGCCAGCCGGCATTCGAGAAACGCTGCGTAGAAATCTCAATCGCCGTACCGATCTTATACACAGCTCAGAGTGATACGTATCACTCTGAGCTGTAATGGATGCGGATAGAGCTCACTGAGAGCTCTATCCTAATCAGAATTGGGCTCAGGCTGAGCCCCTAAAAAGAAAGAATTAAAAAAATTCTAAGAACAGTTGGACGACTCGGCGCGGGAACACTGCAATGCCATTACTCGCCTCCACCTTCAGCTATCGAAACCTGATCAACCACCGAGCCGAGACTGAACGCGGTATATTTACACTAATCGAGCATGATCAGCAGTGCCGGAATGGAGCGACCAGGCCGGCTTGAAAGGGAATTGGGGTTATGGACAAAAAGTCGCTTTCCGAGCGGGACATCTGCAGCAAGTACATAGCCCCGGCCGTCCAGCAGGCTGGCTGGGACATGCACAAGCAGGTGCGCGAGGAAGTCAGCTTTACCAAGGGCCGCATCATCGTCCGGGGCAAGCTGCACAGCCGAGGCGAATCCCGCCGAGCCGACTTTATCCTCTATCACCAAGCCAACCTGCCCATCGCCGTGATCGAGGCGAAGGACAACAAGCACTCTATTGGCTCCGGTATGCAGCAGGCGCTTGGCTATGCCGAGGCGTTGGATGTGCCGTTCGTGTTCTCCAGTAATGGCGATGGCTTTCTGTTTCACGACCGCAGCGGCACAGGCTGCCAGGTCGAAACCGAGCTTACCCTCGACCAGTTCCCCAGCCCGGATGAACTCTGGCAGCGCTACTGCCAATGGAAAGGCCTGGACGACCAGGCTCAGCACAAGATCGAAGCGCCCTACTACGACGACGGCTCTGGGCGCATGCCGCGCTACTACCAGATGAATGCTATCAACCGCACGGTAGAGGCCGTGGCACGCGGGCAGGATCGCGTGCTGCTGGTGATGGCCACCGGTACCGGCAAAACTTACACCGCTTTCCAGATCATCTGGCGGCTGTGGAAGTCCAAGCAGAAGAAACGCATCCTCTTCCTCGCTGACCGCAACATCCTGGTCGACCAGACCAAGAACAACGACTTCAAGCCATTCGGCCAGGCGATGACCAAGATCGCCAAACGCCAGATCGATACCTCCTACGAGATCTACCTGTCGCTCTATCAAGCCGTGACCGGCGCTGAAGAAGAGATGAACATCTACAAGCAGTTCTCCCGCGACTTCTTCGACCTGATCGTGATCGACGAATGCCACCGTGGCAGCGCAGCCGAGGACTCCGCCTGGCGTGAGATTCTCGACTATTTCTCCAACGCCACCCACGTCGGCCTCACTGCCACGCCGAAGGAGACCAAAGAGGTTTCCAGCATCACCTACTTCGGTGATCCGGTGTACAGCTACACCCTCAAGCAGGGCATCGAAGACGGCTTCCTTGCCCCCTACAAAGTGGTGCGCATCGATTTCGACAAGGACCTGCAAGGCTGGCGTCCGCCCAAGGGCATGGTCGACAAGAATGGCGAACTGATCGAAGACCGCATCTACAACCTCAAGGACATGGACCGCACCCTGGTGATCGAGGCGCGCACCCAACTGGTGGCGCAGAAGGTTACCGAACTCCTCAAGGCCACAGATCCGTTTCAGAAAACCATCGTCTTCTGCGACGACATCAACCACGCCGAGCGCATGCGCCAGGCACTGGTCAACCTAAACCCCGAGCGTGTGGCGGAGAATCGCAAATACGTCATGCGTATCACCGGCGATGACCAGGAAGGCAAGGCCGAATTGGATAACTTCATCAACCCGGAAGAGCGCTACCCGGTGATTGCCACCACGAGCAAGCTGATGACCACCGGCGTCGATGCTCAGACCTGCAAGCTTATCGTGCTCGACCAGCACATCAAATCGATGACCGAATTCAAGCAAATCATCGGTCGTGGAACTCGCATCAACGAGGACTACGGCAAGTACTGGTTTACCATCATGGACTTCAAAAAGGCCACCGAGCTATTTGCCGACCCGGCTTTTGACGGCGACCCAGTAGTGATCTACGCCCCAGAAGGCGATGACTCCCCCGTACCGCCGGATGACCCACTAACAGATGAAGTTGGCATCAGCGCAGGCAACGATAACGAAGGCGATGACCTGGATTTTACCAGCGAAGATGAGGGCAAAAAACGCATCAGGTACGTCATCGACAACGTCCCGATTCATGTCATCGCTGAGCGCGTGCAGTATTACGGCCCGGATGGCCGGCTGATCACCGAATCGCTGCACGACTACACCCGCGCCTGTGTGCAAAAGCAATTCGCCTCGCTAGATGACTTCCTACGGCGTTGGAGTGATTCCGAGCAAAAGAAAGTCATCATCGAGGAGATGGCCGTCCAGGGCGTGATGTGGGAAGCCTTGGCGGATGAAGTGGAAAAGAAACAGGGCAAGCCCCTCGATCCGTTCGACCTGATCTGCCACGTCGCTTTCGATCAACCTGCCCTATCACGTCGCGAGCGAGCCGAGCAGGTGAAAAAGCGCAACTATTTCGCCAAGTATTCCGGCGCAGCCCGCCAGGTGTTGGAGGCGTTGCTGGATAAATATGCCGATACCGGTATCGAGCATATTGAGGACATCAAAATCCTCCAACTCGACCCTTTTAGCCAGTTAGGTGCACCCATCGAGCTGGTCAAGGCCTTTGGCGGTAAGGCTGGCTACAACAAGGCTATCCATGAGCTGGAAGACGAACTTTACGCAAGCTAAGGGCTAAACACCGACGACATGCCAAGGCAGTCGCCCCCACTATCCGGTAGAATTTCGCCCCCCCTTGCGGTACGCGTTGAGAGAACTTCATGTCCATTAGCTCCACCATCAAGTCCATTCAGGACATCATGCGCAAAGACGTTGGCGTAGACGGCGACGCCCAGCGCATCGGCCAGTTGGTTTGGCTACTGTTCCTGAAAATCTTCGATGACCGCGAGCTGGAATGGGAGTTGATGGACGACAACTACCGCTCGCCCATTCCCGACAGTTGCCGCTGGCGTACCTGGGCCGCTGATCCGGAAGGCATGACTGGCGATGCGCTGAAGGACTTTATCGACAATAACCTGTTCCCCCAGTTGCAGAACCTGAACGAGTACAGCAACACACCGTCAGCTTTCGTGGTGCGCAGCGTGTTTGAAGACGCCTACAACTACATGAAGTCCGGGCAGTTGCTGCGCCAGGTGATCAACAAGATTCAGGAAGGCGTGGACTTCAACAAGGCCCAGGAGCGCCACGAGTTCGGCAATCTCTATGAGCAACTGCTGCGCGACCTGCAGAACGCGGGCAACGCTGGCGAGTTCTACACCCCACGCCCGGTCACCGAGTTTATGGTGCGTATGGTCGATCCTAAGCTGGACGAAAAGGTTATGGATCCGGCCTGCGGGACAGGCGGTTTCCTCACCTGTGCCATTGAGCACAAGCGCAGCCGTTATGTAAAAACCGCTGAAGACGAACGCACCTTGCAGGCCAGCATTTTCGGCGTGGAGAAAAAGCCGCTGCCGCACCTGCTGGCTACCACCAATATGATTCTGCACGGCATCGAGGTGCCCAGCCAGATCCGCCATGACAACACCCTTAGCAAGCCGTTGATCAGTTGGGGCCCGAGCGAGCGTGTACATTGCATCGTCGCCAACCCGCCGTTCGGAGGCATGGAAGAAGACGGCATCGAAACCAACTTCCCCGCCACCTTCCGCACTCGTGAGACAGCAGACCTGTTTTTGGTGCTGATCATGCAACTGCTGAAAGACGGTGGTCGCGCCGCCGTGGTGCTTCCTGATGGCTTTCTGTTTGGCGAAGGCATAAAAAGCCGGATCAAGGAAAAGCTGCTGACCGAGTGCAACCTGCACACCATCGTTCGTCTACCCAACGGCGTGTTCAATCCCTACACCGGCATCAAGACCAATCTGCTGTTCTTCACCAAAGGCACACCGACCAAACAGGTGTGGTTCTATGAACACCAGTACCCGGCAGGCGTTAAGAACTACTCCAAAACTCGCCCCATGCGTATCGAAGAGTTTGCCGTCGAAGAAGACTGGTGGGGCAGCCAGGCCGACGGCTTTGCCGCACGGGTGGAGAACGAATTCGCCTGGAAGGTCAGCGTCGCAGAGATACAAGCGCGCAACTGGAACTTGGACTGCAAGAACCCGCATATCGGCGAACAGATTACCCACGACCCGGAGGCACTGCTGCGCGGCTATGCGGACCTGCAAAACGAAATCAGCGGCCTGCGCGACCAGCTTAAGGCGGTACTAGTGGAAGCCCTGGAGCGAGTTGTATGACCGCTCTGCTGACCGACAACCTACCGCTGCTGGCCGATGCACCCAATGGCATAAAAAAGCTGCGCAACCTAATTTTGGGGCTAGCGATGCGCGGCAAGCTGGTACCGCAAGATCCGAATGATGAACCGGCCAGCGAGTTGCTCAAACGCATTGCTGATGAGAAGGCGCGTCTAGCTGCACAGGGCAAGACTAAAAAACAGAAATCGTTGGCTGATGTTACTGGCGAGGAAAAACTATTTGATCTGCCGAAAGGATGGGAGCGAGTTCGGTTTGGAATCCTGATTGAGCTGATATCAGGTCAACATCTGGGGCCAGAGGAGTATTTTGGAGATCCGAAAGACGGTGCGATTCCATATCTCACCGGTCCAGCTGATTTTGGCGAGGTCTTTCCTCGGCCGACTAGGCATACTTTTGAAAGGAGAGCGGTCTCTGTCGAAGGTGACATTCTACTTACAGTCAAAGGGTCGGGCGTCGGAAAAACAAACTTTGTTGATAAACCAATGCTCGCCATCAGCCGTCAACTTATGGCAATTCGGCCAGTCCTAGTCAATAGCCAATTCGTTAGAAACATGCTGTTTTCTATGGCCGATCACTTCCAAAGCAAATCAATTGGAATTGCCATCCCTGGCATTTCTCGTGAGGATGTTCTGGATTCTGTAGTATGCATTCCACCTCTTGTCGAGCAATTGCGCATCATCGCCAAAGTCGATGAGCTGATGGCCCTGTGCGACCGCCTGGAAGCCCAGCAGACCGACGCCGAAAGCGCCCACGCCCGACTGGTGCAAGCGCTGCTCGACAGCCTGACCCAAGCCAGCGATGCGACCCATTTTGCCACCAACTGGCAACGCTTGGCCGAACATTTCCACACACTGTTCACCACAGAACCAAGCATCGACGCCCTCAAACAAACCCTGCTGCAACTGGCCGTGATGGGCAAACTGGTGCCGCAAGATTCCAACGATGAATCGGCTGAAGATCTGTACGAGCGTATCCAGGCTGAAAGGCAGCGGCTGGTGACAAAGGGGACACTGAGAAAGCAGAAGCCCTTGGCAGAAATCGACCCAAAGGCTATTCAGCTCAAATTGCCTTCGACATGGAAATGGGTGCCGCTTTTAGAAATAACAACAGGGATGGACTCAGGATGGAGCCCTTCTTGCCTTAGTAATAGCTCACCGTCTAATGACGTATGGGGTGTTCTCAAAACAACTGCAGTGCAAGTAATGAGATACCTAGAGCATGAAAATAAGGAGCTTCCTGATCATCTTGAGCCTCGTCCCGAGGCAGAAGCCAAGGCCGGTGACATTCTGTTCACTCGTGCTGGCCCCATGAATCGCGTAGGTATTTCCTGCTTAGTTGACAGTACGCGTCCGAAGCTAATGATTTCCGACAAAATCATCAGATTTCACCCCATTGAGTTAGGTGCTAATGGCCGTTTTATTGCCCTTTGCTTAAACGCAGGGGTAACCGCTAAATATTTAGAAGAAGCTAAATCAGGGATGGCTGCTAGTCAGGTCAACATCTCGCAGGAAAAGCTAAGAGTCGCACCGATCCCGTTAGCACCACTCGTCGAACAACACCGCATCGTCGCCAAAGTCGATCAGCTAATGGCCCTCTGCGACCAACTAAAAAACCGCCTGACCCAGGCCCGCCAACTCAACGAACAACTAGCCAGCACCCTGGTTGAGCAGGCGGTGGCCTAGCGGATTGCCCGCCGCATCACGTTAAGGACAACCCCATGCCCATCAAAACGCAAATCTGGACGGTCGGTGGCCAACCCAGCCAGTTGCAGGAGTGCATCCTGCCCAGCGAGCAGTTACTGGAAGACATGATCGTCAGCGCACCACGGCTGCTGTCGGAAGAGTGGATGCTGATCGGTCGCCAGGAAAGCACCGGGCTGGGCGGGCGGATCGATCTACTGGCAATCGCCCCGGATGCCTCCCTGGTGCTGATCGAACTCAAGCGCGACCGTACCCCGCGTGATGTGGTGGCGCAGGCGCTGGACTATGCCTCATGGGTGGAGAAACTGGCCGCCGAGGACATTGCCGCCATCTACAAACGCTATCGCCAGAACGCCGATTTGGCGGCGGACTTTCAGGCCTACTTTGGCCTGCCGCTGGATGAAGAGGCGCTCAACCAAAGCCACCAGATCATCATCGTCGCGTCCGGGCTGGATGCCAGCACCGAGCGCATCGTCGCGTACCTCAGCGAGCGCGATATCGCCATCAACGTGCTGTGTTTTCAGGTGTTCCAGCAGGGCGCGCAACAGCTGATCAGCCGCTCCTGGCTGCTCGACCCGGTGGCAACCCAGGCCAATGCCAGCAACACCCGCAGCGACGGCCCGAGTGAGCCGTGGAATGGTGAGTTCTATTGCTCGTTTGGCCACAGCTCGACGCGCTCCTGGCTGGATGCACAAGCCTTGGGTTTTATCTGCGGCGGTGGCGGCACCTGGTACAGCAACAGCCTGAAGATGCTCGCCCCCGGCGACCGGGTCTGGGTCAACATTCCGCAGCAGGGCTACGTTGGCGTTGGCCGCGTAACCGGACGCGCCACGGCGGCAGCAGACTTCACCGTGCCCCACAACGGCATCGATAAGCCGGTGCTGCAAGCCGCAACACGCGGCACCTACCACGCCGAACACAGCAATGACCCAACGCTATGCGAATACTTCGTGCCGGTGGAATGGCTGCAAACCGTGCCGGTTGAACAGGCCATCAAAGAAGTCGGCCTGTTCGGCAATCAAAACACCGTCTGCCGCCCGACTACGCCAAAGTGGCGCTGGACGATAGAGCGGTTGAAGGTGCGTTTGCTCAACGGGGCGCAATGACTGCCAAGGCCATCCGATTCATTTGCGGACAAGCCATCGGCTCAGGCACCTAGCAGCCTCAATCATCACCGGTAATCTGCCAAACCCAACAGGTAACAAGTAAGGCGGGGTTCGCGGAAATTACCCGCCGGCTAAATCTATGTAACTTCGTGGGTACGGCAAGGCTCTGCTCTTGAGCGTGTAGTACCTTTAACTCGTTGTCAGGAAACTGCCCAGGCAGTCTGCTCAATACGGACCCGCTTTCGATGAATTGGACGAGCGGATGTAACGATACAAAGTCGTCCTCGAAACTCCATAACGCCTAGCAATATCGGCTACCTGTATAACCGGATCTCTGAGCAACGCCCGTATTTCACGTACCTGGCGATCATCAAGCATAGGCTTTCGCCCTCCTGTCCTCCCTCTTGCACGAGCAGCTACCAGTCCCGCACGAGTGCGCTCCCGAATGAGATTGCGCTCAAACTCTGCGAGGGCTGCGAACACGTGAAAGATCAGCTTGCCGGCAGCGCTGGTGGTTTCGATTCGTTCGGTTATGGATTCGAAGGCCACCCCTTCCCGCTCCAAGCTACTGACAATCCCAACCAAGTCAGGCAAAGAACGACCGAGGCGGTCCAGTTGCCAGACAACCAGAGTGTCACCACCACGCAGAGCTTTGAGGCAATGCCCCAGCTCCGGCCTGTCCGCCGACTTTCCGCTCATGGTCTCTTCGTAAACCACGGAGCACCCAGCCAGGGCAAGTGCATCTCGCTGCAGGTCGAGATTCTGATCATCAGTCGAAACTCGGGCGTACCCAATCCGCTTTCCCATACGTTTTTCTCACACTGATTTCGGTACGGGAAAAGTGACAGGAAAGCGGTAAATCCCAAGTCCAAAAAATCATCTGGGGTAGGTGTGCCATAAACGACCGTTTACGGGATGGATGCGCTCGTCAATTTCAGGCGCTGAATGCGACCGAAAACGAAGCCCAGGATATTTTTTCTCGCTCAACATTTCCTTTAGCGGCTCAGCACCTGAGCTGAATGGAGGAATGACCATGAAGCAGAGTTTCCACTCACATTTTGATCGGGACTTGACCAAGGCCGGCTCGGCGATACTCGAGGAGGCAGTCCGGCGCGGGCTACTCAGTCAGCACGAGGCCATGATCCACGACCAGCAATGGGCGCAGTTTAGTGTTTATGCCAGGGAGTCTGATGAGGTGGATATCCTGGAGCTCGTCAATAAAAAACTGGTGAGGAAGTACGGTGAAGAGCTCTATATCCAGGCATACCAAGGGAATCTTCCGCTGCAAAGCGTGTCGGTCCTGCTTGAGACTGTATATTCAGTGATGGGCTTCGCAACTGATGGCCGTTGGAAAGGCGCAGCGGCTAACGTCGGTAGCCGTCTTGGTTTCCCAAGCCACGCACGCATTACCGTGCCGCGCAGTCTTGACCGAATTAAGTTTGAAGCCGCGATGGTGGATATTCAGGCTCTCTACTCAGAGCAGCTTGCAACATTAATCAGTCTAGTTCGATACCTCGGCATGTCACTGCTTGAGGCTTTTTTCTTCGACGCAGAAGATGCTCACAAGGACGCCAAAGAAGAAAACATCTTTTATGTGTTCAGCAAAGATAAGCATGAGCATCGGATCGTTAATATTTCTGCCCCTGAGCAAATTGTAATTTTGGAGAAGGCCGCAGCGTTTCAAAACCTTCAGGGTAGCAGTCACGCGACGCCAGCAGGTTGGCGTACATGGAAATTAAAGAATCTAACTGCAGCTCAAGAGCTTTTACTTTCTCACGGACTAAACATTGATGATTGTCGCGCGGCATATGCCTGCGAGCTCTACCGGCGATTGTCTGGTCACCACGCCCCGATTCTTAGGGGCAAAGCTCCCAACGATGAGGATCTGGAGGCCCGGAATCACGTCGCCTACGAGCTCGGGAATATGCGTATCTGGGAAACTGATGCATACGTCGGTGCCCGGGCCAACCTGAGGAAGGAAGCCGCCGGTACCAGTCGCTAAGCCATCACACAGCAAATTTGGGATTAGATCAGACAGCCTTAACCTTGGCAGAGCTCGAATTAAAGGAGTCAGGGTATGGATCGTTTTGAATTGCTTGTATATGCCGTGCTTGCCGTCATCAGTGCGCTGACTATCGCAGGTGTAATTGGCTATATGGTCGCAGCGTACCTGGACAAGAAGCACGGCGACGATTGAGCCTTCAGCGGAACAGCCAGATACCTGCAACAAACTGCCCGCTACCCCCTTGGCAGCGGGCGCTTACCCAAATCTATCGGCAAGGCAATCTACCGCTGCGCTACGCAGTATTTCCCCAACCCCATGAGGTCATGAGATGACTTCGGAAGGGCTGCCAATTTCCGCACCATAGCGAAAGTGACCAGAGTGCCGAAGCGTTTAGATCAGCGACATGCACGCCCTCCATGTGACGAGTTAGCTTGCCGAGTACGCTGAAACCCATGCGCCGACTCGCAGGTAGCATCTCATCTTGGGTTTTCCGAAAGCTACCGGAGAGTGTCTAGCGACCTCATCTAACCGGAGCAGCACCATGGAATTTCGTTACGTTGGTAACGGGCAGTACTTCCCACCTATTGCACCAAACGGTCGGATTTACGCTGTACCTCTTGGGCAGGAAACCCAGGTAGAAATTTTCTGCCTGACCCCAGTAGGTATCATGGGCGCGGGCATCCAATCGCACTGGTCAGAAATCGTTGGTTGTTACTACGACGACGAATCATGGGAGATCATCCCGCGCAACTACTCGGGACGAGGGATGCGCTTCCGCAGAGGCCTATCCTGCATCATGGTGATCGCAGGCAACGAGGCCCTCACGACACACATCCAGGGCTACCCCATTCCCTTGTGCGTAATGAACCGCATTGCATTCGAACAGCAGCGAGGCAGTGAGGGGTAGCGCGTTACCGTCACCACCCGCTACGCGACACGGGTACCAGCTAGGTCGACACCTACCAAAGATTATTTTATGAAAGTGAAGCCCTTCACTACTAATACAGATCACAGCTCGCCGGCTGACTTAATCATAAGCGTCACTGCTAATAGCAAATACGGCTTCCGCCCCCCGCCTGCACGGGCCTGCAGGCTGACAGCGAGTAGATTTAGCGCCCTACACTGCTTATAGCCCGTACCCATCGACTTCCCTGACGAAGCGCAACAGCATGTCTCGCCGGAGTTCACTGCTGATACGCGAAAGCCCCGCCAGACCTTGCTGCACGGGGCTTTCGGGCATTGAAGTCGGTTCAGATCCGTTCGGCACTGCTTATAGTGCACTCAGCCCCTACTCCTCCGAGCAGATATCGCCATGATCGAGCGCCTGATATCTAGACAGCTTTTTCTCATAGGCGACCAACGACCGACGCAGCTGACGATTCTCACTGGCGATGCTGCGAATCTCAGCCAGACGCTCCTCAACCTGTAAAACGAGGCGACGGTAAGGGGATTTAACAAACTCAAACGAGGAGGCAGGGTATTTGTGCTTGCCGTTGCCTTTAGGAATAGTCAGCGGCGCGAACTTGTTTTTTTGCCCTTGCAGTGGCACCAGTCTGCACCAGTAGATCGAGTACGCGTTCGGGCTCGTTTGCTTGATTGACACAGCAGCCACGACAGATTTGACCCCGGTCTTTTTGTATATCTTCATTGACGCATCCATATAGCTTGAGACCAAGCATCTTGCGTCCGTGAGCAGCTGCTCGTACTGTTGATCCAGCAGGGTGACTATAGTTTGTGCATCTTTGCTCATAATCACGGCTCTCTTCGCTGTAAGAGCAACAATGGTGACCGATCGCTGAGCACACGGAAGTCGATTTCAGACGGTTTTATCGCCGGAAATCTGTTGAAAGTGGGTGGCTTGCCCACGCTATGACCCTACTTCGCATCAGATGACCGACGGATGACGACAGGTCAGTCGCAGAAAAACATAACGTACAAAGGATGCACGATAGATGACGACGGCAGCCTTGACCCTGTGTGGAACAAGGTCGACATGTTAGAAGCAGATGACAGCAAGCGGGCGCGTATCCCTGCCAAGCTGCAACTGGCCGATTTCTTCCAGTTACGACAGGCAGAAATCGGCCAAAAGCAGTCGTTCACGGGAGGCGGCTCTCGACCCACAGCAGTAATCTCGCATTGATTTAAAGCAATGCCTCCTGCCCATCCTAAAATCGTGATGGCAGTTCATTTCCGGCCTGGGCATCCGAAAAGACCTCATCTGGATCTGCCTGACACCAATATCTGAAAAGTAGGCGAGGCTCGATATTTCCGAAATATTGATCCACGATGCTCTCGGGGCGCACGACCAATTTAGGTTCTGGCCATTGCTGGGCTAAAACACCTAATGGTTTGCCAGATGAATAAACAACCCAAGTGGCCTTGCCTCCACTGATACGAGGTAGGTAGTCCATATCTTGTATCACTTCGATCAAGGTGCGCAGTGTTGCTGATTGATCGAATGTGATCGATATTGCATGACTTTCCAGATCATCTCCCGCATGAACGCTATCTCGATCAACGGCAACTACCAACATGACTGCTCCTTTTAGTGGTGTGCTTTCACCAGATCGATCAGCGTAGAGACATCAGCGGCTAACTGTCGAGTGCGCTTCTAGCCGAAACCTGCCGTACCAGGCTACCGCTTTCGGCAAGAAGTGGCCATTCTCCTCAAAATCGGCGGCATCTCGATCTACGCTAAACAAGGCAATAATGCCGTCGTACTTATTAAGCCGCGATCGGCAACAATTCATTTTTTTGCGCCAGCGATCTTGATAAACGCTCTAGCCATCGATGTTCTTCAGTGCCTGAACTAACTAAAAATCATGCTTTTCATCAAATAGTTTGCTCATAAAGCTTTCAGGGTTAGCAAAGTAACTTTTCATAATTAGGTAGTTTTCAGTTTCTGAATATTCCTTCTCTACCAATCCACTATTGGTAAACTCCCAAATTCTGGCGCCCGGGTAAGCAATTAAAATTGGTGAGTGAGTTGCAATTATGAACTGCGAATTTTGTTTTGCGAGTTCCGCTATACGTACCAGCAGAGATAATTGGCGTTGGGGAGATAGCGCAGATTCAGGCTCGTCTAGTAAATACAATCCGTTTCCTCCGAATCGATGTAAAATCAGATCCATAAAAGCCTCCCCATGAGACCTCGTATGAAGATCGTTTCCCCCGTATGAGTCCTTAATAGCTGGCCCGCCAGGTCCGCAATCCAACTTATTCATCTCTGTAATTACATTATAAAAACTTTCTGCGCGATAAAAATAGCCATCTCGAGGTCGCTTTGCTGTGCGTGACAAGCGCAATGCCTTGGACAGTAGGGATTTTTCATCGCTGGAAGAAAACTTGAAATTCTTACTGCCTCCCTCATGATTAAAGCCACATGAAACTGCAATAGCCTCTAAGAGGGTTGACTTACCGCTACCGTTTTCTCCAACGAAAAAATTTATCACGGGATGAAGCTCGATTTTGCTAATTGATTGAATTGAAGGCAAATAGAAGGGGAAATTATTCTCTTCTCTATAGTTCTCTAAGATTTCAATTCTCTTAATGTAAGGCATTAACTTCCTGACTTTATTTATCTTATTTGATGGTTATAGTTATATGTGTGATACTTAGGGTAATTATAAATAGTCTTTCTGTAGTTTGGCTCTTTTTTATAAGCACTAGATATGTCCGACATAAAAATAAACCATTCTTGGCTCGCGCCGCAGTTGCGGCGCTGTTTCGGCCAAACTTCTAATTTGCAATTTATCGTCTATTGACGGCGTTTGCTCAACGGTCTCCGTATATTTTATTCAATTTCAGATTATGGTTCTTATTGCAGAGTTCGGCTTTAGCGATCCAATCATTGATGCTCCAGTTTTACGCTGCGTTCGGGGAAATTATCGAGTCAGGTGGGCACCAATGCGTTCGGCTAGCATGATAGTAGTAAGATTTGTCGCCACCGATGGGATATCCGGGATGATAGAGGCATCCACAACACGCAGTGCCGCGATACCTCGCACCGCGCCCCAATTGTTGACTACGGCGGCCTTGTCACCGTCCGCGCCCATCGGCACGCTCGACGTGGGGTGCTGATAGCCGGCGACATTGTTTACGATGTTTTGTCGCAAAGCCTTGCCTTCAAGTACGCTGCTACCCGGTGTCATTTCATGGTCAACCAAGTCAGCAAACGGTGCACTGCGGCCAATCTTGCGAGACAGTTCTACAGCTTCGACCATGCGATCCAAGTCATTTTCCTGTTCAAAAAAGTTGTACCGAATGTTCGGCGCAACTCGGGGGTCACGGCTGGTCAAGCGTACGCTACCGTTGGATTTAGGTAATGTGACGGCGCATGCCAGCACTATCGCACCGCCGGTAGGGCTTGCCTTTGGGTCGATCAGGTGTGTACCGGAGATATGTAAGTCCAGATCGTCCGGTGCGGCGTGTTGCGAACGAGTCCAGGCGATGGCGCCGCCGGCTGGGGTCATAGCAATTGCGGAGGTCTTCAGCGCGTAGACGTTGAAGAAAAACGGATGTTCTTGCAACCGTTCACCTACCGGTAGATCAGCGACGGTGGCGATTCCCATCTCGCGAAGATGGCCTTGTGGGCCGATACCGGAGCGTAGCAGGATAGCGGGGCTGCCTATGGCACCGGCCGACAAGATTACTTCGCCGGCTGGAACTATCTCGCCGTCTACTAGCAATACACCTATGGCGCGTTCTCGTTCTATCAGGACGCGGTCGGCTTCAGCGTGGCCGCGGATAGTGAGGTTGGCGCGAGCCCGCACGTCTGCACTCAGGTAAGCCATGCCGGTATTGATTCGGGTGCCGTTGATGACATTCAACGGGTAGGGACCTACGCCGTGCTGGCGCGCGCCGTTGAAGTCATCCACGAGCGGCAGTCCAACTGACTCGGCAGCCGCCACGAAAGCACGCATTGAGATAGTATTCTGCGCAGCAGTGCGCTGACGCACTGGAAATGGGCCGGTACGGCCATGCCATGCATCTTCGCCAGTTGGCGTGTTTTCCATCGTTCGGTAGGCGGACAGCACTTCCGGCCAAGCCCAACCTTCGATTCCGCGTCCGGCCCAGCGCGCAAAGTCGGCAGGACGCGCACGCATCGCCACAGCAGCATTGACCGCGGAGCTACCACCGATCACTCGGCCGCGTGGGATGGCTATGTCGTGACCTATCCGAGCTGAGTCGTCACTATGGTAATGCCAGTCGTATTCGGGAGAGGCGGCAACTAGGTCGGCGTTCGTCAGCACTGCTGGATACCGGTCGGGCGCAAAGTCGGGACCTGCGTCGAGCAGCAGCACACTGCGCAGCGGGTCGGCACTGAGACGTGCTGCAAGGACGGCACCGGCAGATCCACCACCGACGATCACCACGTCAAACTGCTTGCCAGTCCGAGGGGTCTCTTTAGTTTTACTGGAGCTGCGCGTTGCACTAGAGGCAAACGTAGCAGCGCCTGCCGTCATTGCAACCAGCACTGCCTGTGCTCCCAAAGCTATCGCGCCGCGTCGTGTGATTGTCAAAGTCATAGATTCCAGATCAGGTATCGTTAGTGCCGTCGAGGATGAGAGGCAAGAAACCATGGTAGGAACGCGTACCTGACCCAGCAAGACGGGGTTTCTGGAATCTGTGTCCGGTGGAATGGACGTCGAGAACTCCCCCTATCTTCGGCGCCTACCCGCTCGGTAGTGCCGCCGTAGTTGCTGTATTCGGTAAAAAAATGTGCTGTATTCACGGAGAAGCCGCTGCAACGATTTGCCCAGCGTATTAAGGATGGCTTTACAGCTAGAGGATCTTGGGAAACTCCGAAGCCAAGTGATCCAAGAAAACACGTACTGACGGCAGTAATCCTTTGCGGGAAGGTACCAGTGCAGTGATCCTGGCATCGCCAGCTATCCATTCGGGCAGAACTCGATGAAGCTCACCACGCGCAACGGCCGCCCGCGCGATGTAACTCGGCAGGGCCACAATCCCAAGCCCGCTGATAGCTGCATGTTGCAGGCTGAGCATGTCCTCGCTTTGCAGCCGCGGCATGATGGGCACAGCAATTTCTTCGATCGATAAAGTGACATGGCGCAACCGCCAGTTCATGGGGGCATTAGCTCGCGCAAAGAAAATCGAGGCGTGGCTGCTTAGCTCCGCTGGCGTGGCCGGTGCGCCATGTTCGGCCAGATAGCTTGATCCGGCGAACAGAAACCAGGGAGCGACCCCGAGCATGCGCTGGACAAGATCGGAGTCCGGCAATGGAGCCTCATGCGCCCGGATGGCGACGTCGTAATTTTCGCCAACAATATCGATGGTTCGATCGGCTGCATGAGCGACCATATTGATCTTGGGATAGACACGAAGGAAGTCAGCGATCATGCCCGCCATGGCGAAATTCATGGTCGCGACTCCAGCGGTACACCGGATGGTCCCGACGGGCTCCAACAACCGCTGACGCACTGACATTTCTGCCATCTCCGCTTCTCGCAGCGCGGCCAGCGCGTGCTGGTAAAACTCTTCTCCTGCCTCGGTCATACCGAAGCGACGCGACGTTCGGCTAAGCAAACGCACACCTAATTCGCCCTCCAATTGTTGCATGCGGTGGCTAAGCGTTGACTTGGGCATACCGGTACTTGCAACTGCGGCAGTAAACCCACCGCGATCGACCACATTGACAAAAATAAACAGATCGTTCAGGTCCAGCCGATTCACGTATGGCCCAATCATAGGAAGGCAATTTTTAATCTTGAAGAGTTCCAAGGGTACCGTCTAGAACTATGTGGTTATTTGGCAATGTTTCGCTGGGAAGGAGCGTCCAATGAGCGGGAAGTTGAATCTGGCCAAACCGGCTTGTTGGGGGGAGGCCCAATACCTAACATCCGGTGAATAGCCAAACCCCGGAGCAGAGAATGAAATCAATAAATGGCAAAGTCGTCCTCGTTACTGGTGCCTCATCGGGATTGGGGCGCGAGTTAGTGCATCAACTGCTGGAAAAAGGTGCGCTAGTCGCAGCCACCTTTCGCAAGCAAGAAGAAGTGGATTTCTATAACGGTAAACATGCTGCGCAGGGCATGGGCGTTTTGGTAGACGTGACAGACGATGTGGCGGTCAAAACGGGTGTGGCCCAGGTGCTGGATCACTTTGGACGTATCGACATTGTCGCCAACTGTGCGGGTGCTGGCACAGTGGGTGCAGTTGAAGAAATGACGGATCGAGAAGCGCGGCGTGTATTCGATCTGAATTTCTTTGGCGGCCTGAACATCATTCGCGCTGTAACCCCTGCGATGCGCAAGCAGCGCAGCGGGCACATCATTCAATTCTCCGCAATCGGTGGCTTCATTGGCTACCCGGGCATGGGCGTGTACTCGGCCGCTAAGGGCGCTACTGACATCCTGGGGGAAGCACTGGCAGGTGAACTTGCACCCTTTAACATCGCCACGACTGTGTTGACCATCGGTGTATTCGAGACCCAATTTGCGGGTCGCTCACTGGCTTACGTCGAGCAAAAAATCGATGACTATGAAGGCACACCCGTCGGTAAGTTCCGTGTAGCTATAGGTGGTCTGCAAGGTAAGCAGCCGAATGTTCCAGGAAAAGGGGCTTTGGCGATTATCAACCTGATGGAGGCGGATCATCCACCCGTACACGCGGCCTTGGGTGCCGATGCGATGGGCGGAATGCGTGCAAAAATGGCCAAAGTCGAGCAGGAACTTGTCCAGTGGCAGGGCAACGCAACCTCTACAGAACGCAGCATCAACGGAATCTGATCATGCGAATGACCAACAAAGTTGTACTGATTACCGGCGCATCGCGCGGGCTCGGATTATCCCTGGCACGTCGTTTTGCCAGAGAGGGGGCTTCCGTTGCGTTGACGTACAACACTGACGCTGCCGCAGCCGACCGAAATGTCGAGGCTCTCGTTGCTGAGGGCGCTCAAGCAATGGCCATCGGGGGAGACATCAGCGACCCGGACGCTGTCAAAGCCATATTCGCAGCAGTGCTGGCTCGATTTGGGCGCATCGATATTGTCGTGGCCAATGCCGGGCGGGAGCTTATCGACACACCGATCACGGAAATCGATAACGCGATGTTCGAGGCTGTCACCAAAACCAATGTGTTTGGCACCTTCTATACGCTTCGCGAAAGTGCGCGCCATGTTACCGATGGTGGACGCATCATCGTGATTTCGTCCACTACGACGATCGTACCGAACGCAGGCTTCACCGCGTATGCCGGAAGCAAAGCCGCCGGCCGGCTTTACGTTGAATGTCTCGCGCAGGAAATGGGCAAGCGTAACGTCACGGTGAACGGTGTGGTACCGGGGCCGCTACGTGACGCCGGTGTCATCGCAAACCTTCAGGAAAATGACTATCAGGCATTGGCACAGTTGTCGCCATTTGCGCGCTTGGGCTCTGTCGCCGATGTCGAAGGCGCCGTGCTTTTCCTGGCAAGTGACGATGCAGCTTGGATTTCCGGTCATCACCTGGTTGTCAACGGCGCCGCCAAAGTATAGGGCAGACCCACATGACCAGGCGGTGGGGCAGTCCTCATCGTTCGGCCACCGTTCGACGTCCGTTTTTTTGTTCTTTTCAAATTGATTACCCCCTTTAAAGCCACTTAAATCAAGGTCCCATCATGTCGCCTAAAAAGATTGCCGTCATTGTCGGCAGCCTGCGCAAAGAGTCGTTGAACCGCCTATTTGCTCAAGAAGTAATCGCGCTTGCGCCACCGAGCCTTTTATTAGAAATAGTCGAGATCAATGAACTGAATCTGTTTAACCAAGACTTGGAAGAAAACGGTAAGAGTGCCCCTGAAGCCTGGACTCGTTTTCGCCAAAATATGGCGTCGAAAGATGGAGTACTGTTTTTCACTCCCGAATACAACAGGTCAGTTCCTGGTGTATTGAAGAACGCCATTGATATTGGTTCTCGCCCTTACGGCGAGTCTGTGTGGGCAGGCAAACCCGCAGCTATCGTAAGCGTATCGCCCGGTGCCAGCGGCGGCTTCGGTGCTAACCATCATTTACGTCAGTCTATGGTATTTCTGGACATGCCACTTTTGCAGCAGCCGGAAGCGTATATCGGTGGGGCGACAAGGCTACTGGGGCCAGGCGGAAATTTGAATGACGACGGAACTACTCAGTTCTTGAAAAAATTCATTGACGCCTTTGCTGCATGGGTCGAAATCAATACCGCCAAGTCAACGGGTTTAATCTAGGGTGCTAGAAACTCTCTGCTTTGGCTGATCTAAGGCGTTGTATGAGTCGTCTCAGGTTTCACGTACGGCCTTAGTGTCCGCTAATGGCCGGGAGCTGCGGTACGCAACTGAAAGCTTCCGGCCCAAAAAAGCGGCTCCGAATCGCCGAATGAAGGCTAAGAAACCTGATCACCTATCACTATGATGGGTGCTCCGAAGGTTACATCAGATAGCCGAGTAGCCTCAGCTAATGCCCGTAAAGGGGCAGGCAAATCGAAAAGTGTCAGTGGATTCAGTGGGCGGCATTGCAGCTCATACCCCCTCAAGGCCTGGCGTGAATCGCGATGAACGTCTGACCAGTCGTACGCGAAGAACCCACGTTTGGCAAATTCAACGAAAGCGTTTACGCCAGCCCTGGCAGTGACCCGATCTACATCGGACACCTCCGGCAATGAAAGGACAAATTCTTCGGAGTTTTCGACGGAGGGCATTGCGGAATCAGGAACCGGCCCTGGCCCCCCCGTAGTGAAGAGCGCAACCTGCCCGACGGCGTCGGTGGCGACCCATCCAACATCAAAGTCCTGGAGAACGAAGGGAGCCACCATTTGCACCTACTTTATAAAAAGGGACGAGTTGATTTCCTAACTCTACTTGCCAGCCCAGAGTGTGTAAAAGCGCGTCGGCAAACTCTTAAAGCGGGAAGAAATTCGACGAGTTCATTGCCCCAGCTTTAAACATCCGGTTCTGGCCGATTACTGCCCGCTACGACAGGCAGAAATCGGCCAATAGCGGAAAGTTGGTGACTAGAAAAGTCGAAAGCGGAACGAGCCATCGAGACTGCGGCGACTACGCCCTATCTATTCGCCCGGAGTAGCAACCCTGCTTGGCATTGTGAACGTGAATGTAACTAACCCCTGGATCAGCAAACATCCGAGTAACAACAGGTTCTATCGCTATTCCATCTACGACGTCGGCATTGAGCATCATCCCATCATCAGTGAATGCACGAAGTGATAGCAGACGGATTCGCATAGACTCGGGTATCTGATCGACTGCGTCATAAGCTTGCGTAGCCCACTCCCTTATGAAGATCGCATGTGAGGCACGGTATGGCGTCTCGGCTGGCTGAGAGAGATGGTTGAGTAAAAGCACACTCTGACCTAGCTCTGCATCCTTTATTTCGATACGGTCAGGAAAGCCTGGGTTGCTGTCGACCATGTAACGCTTTATCCCGAGAGATGCTAGCTCTTGGTCGGGCAATCCAAACAGTGACTGGAATGGCTCGGGGGAAAGGCCAGTTATACGAAACGCCATGGTTAAACTCCTATTAGTTGGAGTCGTATCAGGCTGGAATTCGTCCAGCACTTACTATCCGTTTCTTGCTGCCTTATTCAAGCTGACCGAGACCGACTGCTTAGGGTCGATAGCTGCCGGTGACGACTGGCAGTCATCGGCCAAAAGCATCCGGTCAGTCTGGTCCTAGCTGAGGAAGCTGACGCTTGGATCTGTCTATACAGCCATGGGCAGTTCATTATTTTGAGGGGGCCGAGCTTAAGTTTTGTGCAGCGGTGTGCCCAAAAGGTACTTTCAGCGGTTGGTATACCAATAGTTTATAAAACCAAAGTCTTCAACAAAATCGGTCAGAAGTGGGTATTCACTCTCGTGAAAGCGCTCTGGGGTGTTTACAGTTCGTCTGTCTAATAATTACCAAAGTTATTTTTTTGCTGTGAAAACTGACTTGGCGATATGCCATGCCAGCGCTTGAATGCCTGGGAGAAACTTGACAGGTCGCTGAAACCTAAGCGTTCAGCGATCTCAGTCAGGTTGTGACCGTCCTTTAGCAGATTGATGGCGTTGCGACTGCGGACGTCGGCGAGCAGTTTTCGGAATGTTGTCCCTTCCTCTTTTAATCTGCGTTTGAGTGTGCGCGGGCTCACATGTAGTAGTTCGGAAATGCTGGATAGATCGGGCATGCCATTATCCGGGGTGTTCAGGTAGTGCTGCACCAATGCCGTCATCCCGGCGTGTGCGATGCGACGTTGCATCAGTTGCGTGCACATCTGTTCGCACATCGAAACAGTCACCGCGTTGGCTTGAGGTAAAGGGAGACTGAGAAAAGAGCGATTAAAGGCCAAGCTGTTGCTATTAGCCGCGTACGAAGGGGCACACCCCAGCACTTTCACATTGTCAGGGATAGGCGGCGGCTGCTTGCTCAGGCAGAAGCGTGATAACGAGAAGTCATTGCCGCCCAGTTCCTTTAGCAACAGCGCAGCCGCTGACATGTCGCGGGTCAATAGAAATTCGCGTAGGTCCGGTGCTAATCCTAGAACGGCAAAGGTCAGCACTCCTTCATCGCCTTGTTCCTCATAGGCGACCACCGTGAACGCGTAGGTCAACGGCAAAAAGCGCAGCGCCAGGGCCAGCGCATCGCCGACGGTTGCACTGCTAATCAGACCGTAACCGAATAGGCCGTAGGTCGAGAAGTGATAGCGCGTGCCGACTTCGAAACCTAGCCCCGCAGCATGGCCTGATAAACGCAACAGGTTTTCGGCAACGCGCAGCTCCTGGTCGGCAGTTAACTCCAAATTCGGATCGGTCAATTGAGCCAACGTCAGTCCCGAGCCGAGCAAAATCTTTTCAGCCCGAAAACCTTTTTCATCGCCGAACTCAACCATCAGCAAGGTACTGGTCGGACCCCGAAGAAAATTCCTAAAGCTCATACCGAGGTGCCTTCGATGAAAACATTGGCCCAAATAATAAAGTAGTTGTCCCGTTGCAGCATTCGGATCTTTAACAAGGCGCGTCACCATTGAGTCGCACGGTTCGCCGTTCCAACAACAATAAAAGGTCACCGCAGCGCCTGGTCAAGCCAGGTCGCGCGTTTGCGAAGCCGCAAACGCCGCTCTGCCTTGCCCAAGGAATAACAACCATGAAAAAGACTTTCGATTTCATTGTCGTCGGCGGAGGTTCCGCTGGTTGCGTGGCGGCCGGACGGTTGTCCGAAGATCCGGACACCAGCGTCTGCTTGCTGGAAGCGGGAGGGGAGGGACGGTCCAGTCTGGTCCGTATTCCTGCTGCGACAGTGGCCATGGTACCGACCAAGGTGAACAACTGGGCCTTCGACACTGTTGCGCAGGCCGCGCTGCTAGGACGTACGGGGTATCAGCCGCGAGGCAAGACGTTGGGCGGCTCTTCGTCGATCAACGCCATGATTTACGTGCGTGGGCATCAGTGGGATTACGACCATTGGGCTTCTCTGGGCAATCCTGGCTGGGGGTACAAGGACGTCTTGCCGTATTTCCTGCGCAGTGAGCATAACGAGCGCCTTGATGATGCCTGGCACGGCAGAGACGGGCCGCTATGGGTCAGCGATTTGCGCTCCGACAACCCCTTTCAGCAACGTTTTCTGGAGGCTGCCCGCGAGACCGGGTTGCCGCTCAACGACGACTTTAATGGGGCAGAGCAGGAGGGGGTCGGTGCCTATCAAGTCACGCAAAAACATGGCGAGCGCTACAGTGCGGCACGCGCTTATCTGCTGCCCCACATTGGCGTGCGCGATAACCTGAGCGTTGAAACCCGCGCCCAAGTGCAACGCATTCTGTTCGAAGGTACTCGTGCTGTGGGTGTGGAGGTGTTGCAACACGGACAGGTTTACGTCCTTCGAGCTCGGCGTGAAGTGATCCTTGCCGCAGGTGCGTTCCAGACCCCGCAGTTATTGATGCTCTCCGGCGTGGGGCCGAAGGTGGAGTTGCAGCGCCATGGCATCCCGTTGTTGCACGAACTGCCGGGGGTCGGGCAAAACCTGCAGGATCATCCGGATTTTGTCTTCGTCTACAAGACAAACAGCCTCGACGCCATGGGCGTTTCCCTGGGCGGCTGCCTGAAAATATTGAAGGAGATCTGGAGATTTCGCCAAGAGCGTCGCGGCATGCTCACCTCTAACTTCGCTGAAGGGGGAGCGTTTCTCAAAACCTGCGACACATTAGACAAACCGGATATCCAATTGCATTTTGTCGTTGCCCCGGTCGAAGACCATGCGCGTACCTTGCGCATGGGGCACGGGTTATCGTGCCACGTCTGTCTATTACGCCCGCGTAGTCGCGGCAGCGTTACGTTGGCGAGTAACGATCCACAAGCGGCACCGCTGATCGATCCGGCGTTTCTGAAAGATCCGCAGGATCTCGAAGACATGGTCGCGGCATTCAAACTCACCCGTCGTCTGATGCAGGCTCCTTCACTGGCCAAGTGGATCACACGGACCCTGTACACCGAAGGGGTCGAAACCGATGAGCAGATTCGCACTCTGCTGCGTGAGCGCACCGATAGCGTCTATCACCCCGTGGGCACGTGCCGAATGGGCGATGATCCATTGGCCGTGGTCGACGCTCAACTGCGCGTACACGGCTTGCAAGCTCTGCGCATCGTCGACGCATCAATTATGCCGACCCTGATTGGCGGCAACACCAATGCGCCTACGATCATGATCGCCGAGAAGGCCGTGGACTTGATTCGTGGTCTCCCGCAGACGCATTCGTCCGCCCGTTTCGAAAACGCCGTCGCTGCTAAAGAGGTGCCTCATGTCACAGCCTGAAGCGCAAGTCGATAATCAAGCGGACAAGCCCCTGAGCGCCATTATCATCGGTACGGGGTTTGCCGGCATAGGTATGGCCGTGGCCCTTCAAAAGGCAGGGGTGAAGGACTTTCTGATCCTGGAGAAGAAACTCGATGTTGGCGGCGTCTGGAGGGACAACAGTTACCCCGGTGCCGCGTGTGATGTGCCTTCGCATTTGTACTCGTTCTCGTTCGAACCGAACCCGGAATGGAGCCGGGTGTTCGCACCCCAGGCCGAAATTCATGCCTATCTGCGTCGTTGCACAGAGAAGTACGGGTTGCATCCCTCCATTCGTTTTGGCGCTGAAGTGTTGTCCGCTGAATTCGATGAAGCCAACTCGCTCTGGCGTGTGATTCTAAAAGACGGCCAGGTGCTGAGTGCTTCCCTGTTGATCAGTGGTACCGGCCAGCTCAGCCGTCCGGCATTCCCCGCGCTGTCGGGTATGGAGCGCTTCAAGGGCCATGTGTTCCATTCAGCGACCTGGGACCATGATTATCCGTTGGCCGGTAAGCGGGTGGCGGTGGTCGGTACCGGTGCGTCGGCGATTCAGTTCGTACCGGCGATTGCCGCAACTGTCGGGCACCTGAAAGTCTTCCAGCGTTCGCCGGCGCACCTGATGCCACGGCCGGACCGCGCCTACTCCGAAAGGGAAAAGTCGCTTTTTCTCAGAATGCCGGGGTTTATGCGCGCCTACCGCGCTCTAATCTATCTGCGCTACGAATCACGCGCGCTGGCCTTCACCCGTTTCAAAGGCCTGATGAAGTGGGCGGTGGGGGTCCCGTTTCGTCGATTACTGGCCGAGCAAGTGCGCGATCCGTCGTTGCGACAGAAGTTGACGCCGGATTATCCGTACGGCTGCAAACGTATTCTACTGTCCAGCGAGTACTTCAAGACCATGAGCCGGTCCAATGTGGAGCTGGTGACGCAGGGAATTGCGCGGGTCAACGAGAGCGGTATTGAGACCGTTGACGGTGAGCGACATGAGGTGGACGCGATCATCTACGGCACCGGTTTTGCGGCAACCAAGTTCCTGGCGCCGATGCGTATCGTCGGACGTGGGGGGGTGGACCTGAACTATGCCTGGCGCAATGGTACGCGTGCCTATCTTGGGTTGACTGTGCCCGAGTTTCCGAACTTCTTCATGTTGTACGGACCGAACACCAATTTGGGGCACAACTCAATCGTTTATATGCTGGAGAGTCAGATTTCTCATGTCATGCGTTGCTGGCGTATGCTCAAGGACACGGGTGCCAATACTGTCGAAGTTGATTCGAGCGTGTATCAACGCTTCCACAGGCGTACTCAGCAGCGCCTGGCCGCTACGGTATGGAGCGGCTGCAAAAGCTGGTACGTCGATGCCTCCGGTAATAACAGCACTAACTGGCCGGGTTTCACACTCAGCTATCGCGGGTTAACTCGTTTTTCAGGCTTGCACACCTATCGTTTCAGCCGTCCGTTCGACGGTGGTTCGACCATAGCAGCCCCCACGGGGCTAAAGGAAAAGCTGAGTGCTGGGTTCTTAAGGCTGTTTTTGCGCACCACATTCCGTTCACTGATCGGTCCGGGCTTGAGCGCTGCGGCGCAGCGTAAAGTGGTGCGCGTGTTGTCGGCATTGATGCCGGGTACGCAAGGTGTGTTTCAGTATCGTCAATTGGTCAATAACGTACCGGTGCAAGTAGTTGCTCCTAAGCAAGGCGAAAACGGTGGGGTGATCCTGTATTTGCACGGTGGGGCGTTTTGTGTGGGGTCGCCGCATACTCACTGGAGCATTACAAGCCGTCTTGCCAGGAGCTCGGGTATGTCGGTGTGGGTGGTTGATTATCGATTGGCACCGGAGAATCCGTGTCCTGCGGGGCTCGATGATGCGTTGCTCTGCTACGAGGCGCTGAGGGCTCAGGGCTATACACCCTCACGGATTTTCCTGGCGGGTGATTCAGCCGGAGCTTCGTTGGCGCTGTGCCTGGCGCTAAAACTACGCGACATATACGTTCGCTTTGCCGGCGCGCTGTTATTGATGTCGCCGATGGTCGACCCACGTCTTAGCGGCACCTCTATGTCCTCGCGCAAAAAGCAAGATCCGATGATCAGTCGAGGCTGGCTGGAGCAGGGGTTGAGGTGGTATGCCGGTGAGCTGATGGAGCAGCCGCTGCAGGTCAGCCTGAAAGGGCTACCGCCGATGATGGTTCAGGTCGGCGACGATGAGTTGCTGCTGTCCGACTCCACTCGCTTAGCCGAGCACGCCATCTGTAGCGGAGTCGATTGTCGTGTGGAGATCTACATGACGCGGTGGCACGTCTTTCAATTGCAAGCGTTCTACCTGCGTTCAGCGGCAAATGCGCTACAGGCCATAGGCAGTTTTGCGCAGGGGCAACTGCCCCGCTCAGGAGAGCAGCAATGAAACCCTACGTGCTCAACGGCCGCGTGGTGGCTATCACGGGCGGTGCCGGCGGCCTTGGGTTGGCTCTGGCCAAGGCGCTTCGCGCCAAAGGCGCCCGGATCGCGCTGCTTGACCTCGATGGCGCGGTTGTAGATGAGAAGGCTCGTGAGCTGGGCGGAACCGATGTCGCAGCTGGCTGGCAAGCAGATGTCTGTTCTCTGGATAGCGTCGAAACAGCCATGGCTTCGGTCGTTCAGCATTTTGGCGGAATCGATGTGGTGATTGCCGGCGCAGGCATCTACGTCGTCGACTCCATGGCCACTATGGAACCTCGTCTATTCGAGCGCCACACCGACATCAACCTCAATGGTGTCTTCCGTACGTTCCGTGCGGTGCTGCCTTACGTGAAGGAGCGTAAGGGCTATCTCATGGCGATCTCATCAATGGCTGCATTCATCCATGGCCCGCTCAGCGGTCACTATGCGGCTAGCAAGGCGGGGGTCTGGGCGCTGTGCGACAGTGTCCGACTTGAGGTACGTCATCTTGGGGTCGGCGTAGGATGCGTGCACCCGACATTTTTCAGGACCCCAATGATGGATGCTGTACAAGCTGATCCAGTCGGGAACAAGGTCTGGGGCGGAAACGAGAGGGGGCTATGGAAAATGATTGGACTCGATGATGTCATCGTCAGCATCGTCAAGGGTATCGAGCGTCGTTGTGACACTGTGATTATTCCCAAGCGCAATACTTTAGTTGCATGGTTGCCAGGCATATTTCGCCGTGTGGTCGAAGCAGTCGGCTTCAAGGATGCGGATATTGTCGAGACCATCCGACTCGCCCAGCAAGCACGCGGCGGAAAATAGGAAAGCTTAATTTCCTCTTGACCCCAACCAATATCTTGATACCAATGACTGCTGATGGCCGGTTAGCGACGGCCTGACTTCGACCGTCGCTATGCATGATCAAACCTCAGTCTGTTCCGCCATCTCCAGGGCGTCATCGACCTCAATACCCAGATATCGAACAGTGCTCTCCAGCTTCGTATGGCCGAGCAGCAACTGAACCGCCCGTAGGTTCTTCGTTCTGCGATAGATTAGTGATGCCTTCGTACGTCTCATTGTGTGAGTGCCATACATGGCTGGATCAAGGCCTACGGCTTTCACCCAGCCTTTGACGATACGAGCGTATTGACGAGTGGATAGATGGTCTGAGGTATGTAGCCGGCTAGGAAAAAGGCAGTCCTCGCTGCGAAGTTGTGCCTGATGTATCCAGGCCACGAGAGCTGACCGTGTTTGCTCAGTGATCTCAAACTGCACTGGTCGCTGCGTTTTCTGCTGCATCACCATGGCTCGTGATGATACGTGCTCGCCATGGGCGACATCACGCACGCGGAGCTTGGTTAAGTCGCAGGCTCGAAGCTTACTGTCGATGGCCAGATCGAAGAGAGCCAGATCCCGGGTTCTTTTCGCAATTTGAAGCCTTACTCGGATGGCCCAGATATCTCTCAGTCGGAGTGGGGCTTTCTGCCCGACTAGTTTTCCTTTGTTCCAGGGCTGACGGCCGCAGGTAGCGATGATGTTCATGACAAGTCCTCCACGTGTGGAAAGACAAGGATGGCTAATCAGAGCGACGGTCGCTAACCGGCCAATAGCAGACAGATCGTTCTACAGCCTCGGCGCTTTGTATCAGCCAGCAGAGCACTAGCGCAGAGAGGAAAAATACTGAGTAGGCGGTTTACCCAGTGCTTTCTTGAACATAGTGATGAATGCATTAACAGAGTCATATCCCAGGATGCCCGCCACACGTTGCACGGATACCCCCTCCGCCAAATGACTCAGTGCGATCATCAAATGCAATTGTTGACGCCAGCGTCCGAAGCTCAGCCCGGTCGTGCTTTCTACAAGCCTGGCCAGCGTTCGTTCACTGGTTGCAAGCCGAGTGGCCCACTCGCGCAACGTGGTTCGGTCGCCTGGATCTGAGAAGAGCGTATCCGCGATTTGTTTGATCTTGGGGTGGTCTGATATCGGCAAATGCAGCTCTTTCAGCGGGGCATCGGAAAGCTGCTCAAGCAGCACTGCAACCAGCCGAGCTGTCTTGCCCTCGGAATGGTAAGCAGGTTCCTGTTCAGCGAGATGCAGGACCATCTCCCGAACAAGGGGCGTAATGGCAACCGTGCAGCATTCTTCAGGCATGGCTGCCGCACCGGGCTCAACGAACAGAAAGCAGGTCCGGGCGTTTTCGGTCACTCGGCAACTGTGCGGCGTGCCGCCCGGGATCCATACGGCGTGCTGGGGAGGGACAAGCCAGAGTGCATTTTGCACCTCACAGCTCACTGCGCCATGCAAAGACAGGATGAGCTGGCCTTTGCGATGATCATGCGGACGGGCACCCGAATCATTGAGGTCAGGCGCAACCTTGAGGGCAATCGCTGCCTGGGCGAAAAGGTCTGAATCGAAATCTTCCGGCGAGGAAACGACATTTTTTGAGCTTGGCATAATTTAGATATCAGGTGTCTTGATATCTATATTAGCCGGTTCTGAAGTTCTCTACAGTTGTCTTCTTTTAAGAGGACAGATAAAGAATATGTCAGATACAAAAAACAAGTGGCATGCCATCGCGCTCGTCGCAGGCATTCTGCTTATCGCCGTGAACCTGCGCGTTCCCTTTACCAGCATCGCGCCCGTTTTGCCGCTGATCCAGAATGATTTTGGCTTGAGCGCCTCAGCTCTAGGCCTGCTTACTTCACTGCCATTACTTGCCTTTGCAGCCTTCTCCCCGCTCAGCGCATCGGTCGCCCGCAGGTTCGGCATCGAGCGCACGCTTTTCGGTGCACTGTTGGTCATTTCAGCGGGCATCCTGCTCCGCTCCGCAGGCAGCGCATGGGTGTTGTACGCCGGTACGATATTGATAGGCACTGGGATCGCCCTGGGCAACGTGCTGCTGCCCGGCCTGATCAAACGCGACTTCTCGACAAAAATGGCGTCCATGACCGGCGCTTATTCCATCACCATGGGTGCAGCGGGCGCTGTCGGTTCAGCCGTAATAGTTCCGCTGACCCAATCATGGGGATGGCCGATTGCCCTGAGTTTGTTGGTCGCAGCCCCGTTGTTGGCGCTGGTGGTGTGGCTGCCGCAGTTGAAAAAACACGAACACGTAAATCTGTCAGGTCCGAAACAAGCGCCAACCGTGGCCGTCTGGCGTTCGCCGCTGGCATGGCAGGTCACACTGTTCATGGGGCTGAACGCGATGCCTTTTTATGTCGCCGTCGGCTGGCTGCCGACCATTCTGATGGACCATGGCATATCCCCGGAGCAAGCAGGCACGGTACACGGCACGCTTCAACTGACGACGGCCATTCCCGGCTTGATTCTGGCGGCCACGCTTCGTCGTCTCAAAGACCAGAAACTGGCAGCCGCTACCGTCAGCCTGTTAACCGCCTCATCCCTGATCGGGCTCATTTACGCGCCAGACTACGCCATGTTGTGGGCCGCGGTCCTGGGCTTCGGCTCTGGTGCCAGCATGATGCTCGGCCTGACCTTCATCGGCTTGCGCACAAAAAATGCCGGTGACACGGCGGCACTTTCAGGAATGGCGCAGTGCGTCGGCTACCTGATGGCAGCCGCAGGCCCCTTGCTGCTGGGCCAACTGCACGACTGGACCGGTGGCTGGACAGGACCGCTGCTGATCACAGCCGCAATCTCCGTAGCCGGAGCATTCACCGGCATGCTGGCCGGGCGCAACGTTCAACTTGAATCTGCTGAATCATCGTCGCGAACAAGCCCAGCAATCCAGTCAGCGAATGCGCTCACAGCTGGCGATAAAAAGCGCTGATGCGGGTATAGCAGGTGAACAGGAACCGATGCGGGCTGCCAGTCAGCAAGCACTTCGACCAGTCGCCCTTCTCGCAGATGCTCGCTGACCACGTTCTCAGCGAGCTGCACCAGCCCGAAGCCTTCAAGGCACATTTTGATGTAAAGCCCAGTCTCGTTGACGGCCGCTGTGCCGTTCACCGGGACTGAGATTTTTTCGGTACCACGGGCAAAGCGCATTTCACCTGCTTGCCTTGCGCGGCCCGAGAAGTAATGGATGGCCCGGTGGTGAGACAAATCTTGCGGATTTTGCGGAGTGCCGTTCTCTTCGAGATAGGCGGCAGACGCACAGGTTACCCAGCGAAACCGACCGAGTGGGCGCGCAACGAGCGTTGAGTCATCGAGCTCGCCTGTACGAATAACGCAATCGACACCCTCTTGAACCAGATCAACCTGCCGATCGTTGACGCCTATCATCAGGTAGATATCCGGGTAGCGCCTGTAGAAGTCTTGCAGGTTTGGCATGACGATGAAGTGTGCAATGCCACCCGGCATATCGACACGCAAACGCCCCTGTGGCCGTTTTACGGAATCCGTCAGGCTGGTCTCTGTGTGTTCGATCAGCTCCAATATTTCCCGGCATTGCGCCAGATATTGTGCGCCCTCAGAGGTCAGGCTGACCCGACGCGTTGTTCTGTTCAGCAGGCGTACCTGCAAGTACTTCTCAAGATTTTTAACGCTGCTGGTAACCGTGGAGGCCGGCAGAGAGAGCGTCTGCGCCGCCTGGATAAAGCTTCCTGCTTCAGCCACACGTACGAAAACCTGCATCGCTTGAATACGGTCCATGACTGTTAGCAGCCTCAAAGCAGTGATCGGGTAAAGTCGTTATTATTCGTATATATTGAATAATAAAAACAGTTTAACCATCTTTTTCCCGCAGTATCGCATTGCGTACATTGCTTCCAACGAAATTTGAAGAGGTGTACAGAAAATGGCTGAATATAACCGCAGCATTGTGCAGGCCCCGACCGCTCAGGCCGCCCGCACCCTTATCCGCGGCGCCACTGTGCTGAGCATGGACGGTGATATCGGCAATCTGGCGCGCGGCGATATCCTTATCGAAGGCAGCACCATCACGGCCATAGGTGAAAACATCGAGGCCGGCGACGCTATGGTTATCGAGGCATCCGGCATGATTGCCATGCCCGGCATGGTCGATACGCATCGTCACTCCTGGGAGGGCCAACTGCGTCGAATCAATCCGAATGCCGAAACCCTGGAAGACTACTGCAACGCAACGCACTTCTCGTTCGCCAAATACTATCGCCCGGCTGACATGTATATTGGCAATCTACTGACTGCATTGGGGTGCATCGATGCGGGCATCACGACCGTGGTCGATAACTCGCACAACAGCCGCACCGGCGCGCACTCCGACGCCGCGGTCGAGGCGCTGCTCGATGCTGGTATCCGGTCTGTACACGCCTCCGGTGCGCCAGTTTCTGGTGAGTGGGACAAAGCCCACTGGCCCGGCAACCTGGAGCGTCTCCAGGGGAAATACGTCAAGAACGGTGACAACCCGCTGCTCTCGCTGGCGGTAATGGCGCAGCTGGAGCCTGAGCTATGGGCTGAGGCCCGGCGCTTGGGGCTGCCTATCATTACCGAATTCTTCGGCGGGGACATGGCAGCTGAGTTGGAGGGTTTGCATCGCGAGGGTCTGCTGCGCCCCGATAACATCTTCAACCACTGCACAGCGCTGCCGGACGCCGGCTGGAAAATCATTCGCGAGGCTGGCGTGCGGGTCAACGTATGCCCGCGTTCAGATGCCCACTACGGCATTGAAGATGGAATGTTCGCCATGCAGTCGGCCCAGCGTCACGGCATCAGCCCGGGGCTGAGTGTCGATAACGAAACCTCCTATAGCGGTGACATGTTCATGGAGATGCGGGTGGCGTTCTACCTGCAACGCGTCATGGGCATGCACCAGCAGCGCTGCTGCGGCGCAGAGCATCATCCGGTGACCCTGTCGGCTCATGGCCTGCTCAAAGCCGCCACTCTTGACGGCGCCACCTGTGCAGGATTGCAGGACAAAGTCGGCACCCTGACCCCCGGCAAACAGGCCGACCTGATCCTTATCAATGCGCAGGACATCAACCTTTACCCGTCGGGTAACGCATTCGGCACCGTGGTACACGCGGCCGAACGCAGCAATGTCGACACGGTCATGATTGGCGGGCGCATCGTCAAGCGCGGCGGCAAGGTGCTGGGCGTGGACAGCGAAAGGCTGCGTGCAGCAATCGACGAATCCCGTGAGCATCTGTTTGCTGCCGCAGGCTACCAGCCGGATATTTTTGCCGAGACATTCATGCCGCTTGAGTCAGCCAAGTAAGGAGGCGCGAAATGAACGCAGCTTACTACCTGCTGGCCATCGCCGCGGGGCTTGGCATTACCCTGCAGACCACGCTGAATGGTCAACTCGCTAAAGGTGTGGGTGGAGATTCCGTAGCGGCGGCGCTGTTCTCATTTACTGCCGGAGCGGTGTGCCTGGGCGTCTTTTCATTGATGCGTGGCGGGATAGTGGCCTCACTGGCGGCTATACCTGCCCAGCCCTGGTGGAGCCTGCTGGGCGGTCTGCTGGGTGCCGGTGCCTTGCTTAGTTATGTGGTGCTTGCGCCAAAAATCGGCCTGTCAGCCCTGCTGGGCCTCGCTATCGCAGGTCAGATTATCTCCTCACTGGTTATCGATCATTTCGGATTGATGGGGGCATCGGAAAGGCCGGTGTCTCTCATCAAGTTGGCCGGGTCGATGGTGATGCTCGCAGGACTGGCCATCGCCCTGTTCGGTGACAGGTGGTCAGCGCTTTTCTCCAACTGACTGCCTTGTTTGCCCCATCCTGTTTCGTAGGACGCAACCATGTTTAAAACCCTAAGCGGCACCACCAGTCTTCTTGGCGAGTGCCCTGTCTGGTGTGAAAGAACGGAACGCCTGTTCTGGACCGATATCCCTGGTTGCGAACTGCTTGCTCTGGACCCCGTGAGCGGTGAAGTACAGCACTGGCGAGTGCCCGAGCCGCTGGGGTCGTTCGCCCTTACGACCAATACAGACGTATTGCTAATGGGATTGGCCTCCTGCCTAGGTTATTACAACCTGAGTACTCTTCGCTTCACCAAAATTACCATCACGCCTGGAGTACCCGGAACCCGGGTCAATGATGGCCGCTGCGACCGTATGGGCAACTTTGTGTTTAGCACTATGGATGCCGGTGAGGCGGTGCAAACTATAGGGCGATTTCACCGGTTCAATGCCGCGACGCTCAAGACTGAAACGCTGGACCTTCCCGAAGTGGCGATCCCGAACAGCATCTGTTTTAGCCCGGACGGTTCCACCATGTATTACGCGGACTCCCTGCAAGGATGCATTTTCTGCTGCGATTACCCGTCGCTAGAAAACCAGCGTGTATTCACTACAGTCAACGGTCAGGGTGCTCCAGACGGTTCTTGTATTGATGCGCAGGGCTTTCTCTGGAATGCGGAATGGGGCGGTAGCAGAGTCGTGCGTTACGCGACTGACGGCAAAGTTGACAGCGTGATCGACTCCCCGTGTATTCAGACCACTTGTCCGGTGTTAGCGGGACTTGGTTATGAAACGCTTTACTGCACCAGCGCACGGATAGGGCTGGATAAGCCGGCAGATTTCGATGGCACGCTGATAAAAGCCGAAGCCGTTTTAGCTGCCGGATCCCCTGAAGAGCGATTTACAGGACGACTGCACTGAATAGTAGGTTCTAGCCTGTCGCGCCGTTCTGAATGCCAACTTGGTAGACGCGTATGAATGACCGCTTCTGGCCGATTTATGCCTGTTGCGAAGGGCCGCTTTTGGCCGAGAGCGGACTTTTTGGGTTACCCCTCGCTCCGCTAGATACCTGCATGAGACGCTTCGACCTCAGCAGACCTAATCCTGCAGTGCGGTATAACCCACTTGCAATAGACACGCTCAGTGCGAATCGAGTAGTGTCTCAAAATGCTTAGCTTAATCGTTATGGACAATTTGATTCCGGAAAAGGAATGAAGAAATTAGAAATTGGTATATCTATATTTTGAAGCTTGAGCTGAACTCATGGTACGTGGGTACAGCTAAAGGGTTGAGATCAAGGCTGCGAAGCCATGGTAAAAAAAGCCCTTACTCTACATTAAATAAAAATGGCGCCATCAGATATATAGATAGCGGCCTCACGGGAAAGAGAAAAGCAACTCACTTACATGCGGCCTTTAGATCAATTGGCGATTGTTTCTGGGTGACAGAGATTGAAAATACTATCACTGTAGCTCTGGGACAAAAGTATGGCTTCGATAAAGTTAGGGGTGGTTCTATAATTCACCCTTGGAATCACAAGCTAAGTGATATTAAAGTGGAAGACCTAATTCGACGATTTAGTTGTAGTGATATTAGACTTAAATACAAGCTAAACGAAATAAATTTAACTCAAGAAAAGCCATTTGTCTTCCCGCTCACTCGGCGAAGGAATACATAGCAAGGCATTCAAGCACGCTCGCCGGACGCGCTTTCAGCGCGCCAGTCCAGTCCCAGTGAGACTGTCCGCTTTGGGCCGGTTGCGGCGCTTCGAGGGAGGGAACATCCGCCCCGAAGCTGACATCAGGCGATGGGGATGTTCGTAGATTTCAAATCCACCTATGTCGGTTCGATTCCACCCTCGGCCTCCACGCTTACCCAACGAGCAGTCACCCAAGGGTAGCTTTGTGCTAGCATCAGATTCGCAGGCTTTTTTCTGCACCTACAGGATGGCACCTCATACCTGGTTCTGACAGCACTATCGGGTAAGTGGTTTCACAACCAGGGGATTGGTATGGCGGCCCTCAATATATTTAAAATATACACTGCCCAACTGGATAATTTGGTCGAGTCATTAACAGCTAATAACCTTACGTTCGTACAAGAAATAGAACGTGAGCACGAAGAGAAACGTTTTAATCTGAGGCTCTTCTTTACACAGAGTGCCTATCCCACTCCAATAAAGTGGACCGCCGACCTAGCAAAAAATTTTCAAATCGAAGAAAAGAGCACCCCTCATTACGCCGCCGCCGTGATAGTTACCTTTGATGATCAAGCATTTGTATTAAGTTATGGATCAGCGCACTTCTATATCTCGAAATTTTCCGATCTCGACTTCGGTATAGATATAGCCAGTCGACTGCTGAGCTCGTTCAAAATAAAAAGTTCGCAAGAGTTTGCCGGAAGCCGATTAAGAAGCATCGACACATATAAAATCATTTCAGATCTGGCGTATGAAGCTGGTGAAACTGTCGATTACATTCGAGGTATTCCAGCTGACATCACAATGTGGGGGCGGAACATCAGTTGCGGACATTCAGTTCATCTGAGGCACCGAAAATTTGGAGTAGAAAACTGCCATCTCATATGCCAGAGACTCGTCAGAGTGCTTGAAGGTGATATTGTAAAACAGATTCCTCGACGAATTATGATCCATCAACAAGACGTAATTCTTCAACAAGATCAAAAGTTGATAGAAGCGATTGAAAACGATCTGTATATGGCCGACATCAGTCCAACGCAGCTATCAGGTGTCGCTCTGATGTTTCCTGAAGAGCGCGACTATGTGCTTAGGACACCCAAACAACGATTTGTCTTGAATGACGAACTTGAGTTGACGACGCTTCGTACCATTGCACGTGAAGATTTCGATGGAGATTATGAAGCGCTATTCAATGCAACAGTTGCTATTTTGGGTGATGATGGCGAGAGGCAGATAACAACACTCAAGGACATCTTGGATTACAAGGATGAAGAAGGCTACTATCTCGAGGGTGGTAGGTGGCATCGATATGATTTAACTTACCTGAATACAATTCGTCAAGAAGTCAATCGGATTGACACTAGATTTTCGATTGAAATGCCTCTATTTAATTATGAGGCTTTTGAGATTTGGAAAGGACAGCAGACCGGCAGAGTTAAATATGCCGAGCGCTTTGTCAACGTAACACTGGCCGAAAACTTTGGGTACTGTGACGGCGATCGTGATTTGAGCTCACCCGAAGGTGCTACGGTAGAAGTTGCCGATCTTTTTAAGGATGAGACGATCTTCATCGTAAAAATTGGAGAACCGCAAAAACTGAATTATGCAATTGACCAGGCGATGGCGTCTCTTAGTGTTCTTGAACGAAGCTCATTCATTGCTCAAGTAAATGGAACAGACTTTTATGTAAAGCAGGTATGCTTATGGTTATTTATCGAACGCCAAACAGACATTGAACGCCTGTCTGATCTGAATTCTCTTATATTCCTCACTAAGCTGGCCAACTGGAGAAAGTTCACACTTCTACGCGGAAGAATCCCCATAGTAAACATTAGTTACAGGCGCACGCCCCAACAAAACACTGCTGCGCGACGATAGCGAACCAGTCCCAAAAATACTCCCAGATCAATTGTACCTCTAGGGAAGACTTGGGTCAGCCCGTTGCCCGATGCCTGAATCGTCCATAGTTTCCCAGATACCAGCGACTGGCTCCTATTGGCCGAACGCGTGCGCTTGTGAGAGGCCTCTTCGGGAATGGGGCCGCTTCCCGGCTGGTCGTCCGCTTTTGGCCGAGGCAGCGTAAAGACGTTTTTGAGCACGTCTGATGCTCAAAACCGGACTGAAAATCGCGTTTCTACGCGAAATCCACATCTGCTGACGTGCCGATAAATTTAAGATTTAACGCGGATGCCCACACTGCAATTTTGGCGAAGCGTTTTACACACTCTGGGCCGATTGCTGCCTTCCACAGCAATAATCACGGTCAGCAATCAATAAACCAGTTGTAAAATTGGTATCCCGCGCTAACCGACACCGCACATGTGCCCAGCGTCAATAGAGGCCACTGTCCTTCGACACCAAGCCACCACTGCACCTTGAACAGAAGAGCTCCCACCAACACGCAGGCCAGAACACCAAGAGCCAGGCCAACCAAAGCGAACAGCCGAGCCCCTAACCCTGGGTTTCCGCCGTGCCAGTTCTCACTCAGGCAAAAGGGGCAATGATTGGACGAAGGCGAATACCCCCAGAAACCACGGCTATATGACGCCCTCGGAACCATCGCGTTGCCACAGTTGTGGCAGGTAACCATCGAGTGTCTCATACCGCACCTCAGCTCAAATCGTCCTAGATGAGCCCATGGTGCGCTACCGCGGAAAAAACCCAACCGCGTGACCTGACATGTACCCAGCACCCGGTCTGAGCTGGACATCAAACCCTCCTGGCCAGGCAACCGAGGTTATGCTGTACACGAATGAGTTTATTGAATGCTCGCCGGTGGCTGACTGGCCTCGCCCGGTCGCATAACGATAACTCAGGACGCCAGTTCAACTCCTCAAATAGCCGCTCATCGGAAATACGTGCACGGGGGCATTTATGGGGGCACTTACTAATAAATCTATAAAAAAATCTACTTAAAACAATAGCCTATTTAAATATTTTAAATCCCCCCGGCTCCACCAATTCAACAAAAAAAGACGTCCATGGACGTCTTTTTTTGTGTCTGAAATCCAGTGAATACGGGGGTTTCAGGGCCACGGGAGGCTTTCCAGGCTCTGTGAGTTCCAGGCAGTTTGGTATTCCCAACGGTATTCCCGGCTACCCGGCGCTAATCTTGGGAATACCAAAAGGTGTCATGGAGTACTTCTCATGTGCGCTCAAACCACCCGCCTCTCCGACCGCCAGCTCAAGGCGGTCAAACCGAAAGACAAGGATTACGTCCTCACCGATGGCGACGGGCTCCAGCTGCGAGTCAGGGTCAATCGCTCGATGCAGTGGAATTTCAACTACCGGCATCCAGTAACCAAGAACCGAATCAACATGGCACTCGGCTCTTATCCCGAGGTTTCTCTTGCGCAAGCGAGGAAGAAAACCGTTGAGGCCAGAGAGCTGCTTGCACAGGGCATCGACCCAAAAGCTCAGCGCAATGAGCTGCAAGAAGCCAAACGAGCGGAAACGGAACATACGTTCGAGAACGTAGCCATCGCCTGGTTCGAATTGAAGAAGGATTCCGTCACCCCGGCGTATGCCGAAGACATCTGGCGCTCACTCACACTGCATGTTTTTCCAAGCATGAAATCAACGCCGTTGTCGGAAGTGAGCGCGCCAATGGTCATCAAACTGCTTCGTCCGATTGAAGCTAAAGGCAGCCTCGAGACGGTTAAGCGAGTGAGCCAGCGCCTTAACGAGATCATGACCTACGGGGTCAACTCCGGAATGATCTTTGCCAACCCTCTCAGCGGCATTCGAGCGGTGTTCAAGAAACCCAAGAAAGTGAATATGGCCGCGCTACCACCTGATGAGCTTCCGGAGCTGGTAATCGGTGAGGTCATGTCAACTTTAGGGACATTTGATCATTCATGGGTTGAAGTCGATGGCAAGATTTTTGATATAGCGGTTTCCTTACCTGATAAAGGTGGGGTAGATGTTGGGCCGCCGATATTTTCAAACCTCGATCTGGACTCAGCGCAGCCGACTCAACTTAGATATGGAGTCAGAACAACCATTGGGCTTCATGAGCACGGATTAAAGATTGCTCACAAAACCCTGGATGAATATTCAAAGATGCAGAATCCAAATGGCGCTGTCTGGGATCTGACGTCATTGATAGCGGATCTGTGCGGATTCAGCTTGGATACGGACTACCTGAAGAGAGAGTATGGCCATGTGAGACTTATAATTCGCGGACAAGAACTGCGTCTATGATCTTTTCCCTCAGCTAACCCCGGGAATCGGATGTCTCTAGCCGATTGCTACCCTCGTCACCGGCAGCAATCGGCCATAGTCGGACGTTCTTAGATATCTGCATATGGCAAAACGGCGTCATCACGCTCCGACTCAGAACAAAATGCAAATCCTAGTTTAACTACGATGGCCAAAAGCATCAGTACTTACCAGTGATTCAGGATGTGGGTAGGAGGGAGGCAAGCCCGGACCGTTAACCGCTTGTCCAGCAGCAATCTGCGTGGCGACTGCGTGATTAAGGTTGAGCAATCCTTCAAGCAAATCTTGCTTGGCAGAAAAGCCGTAAGCCTTCAGCACCGAGGTATCAAGGATCGCATGAGCGTCTTTGAGGGGGTTCTTACCGGGTACATCAATGGTGCGATAGAGGGCACGAAGGCCTCCATCGAGATGTTCCAAGGCTTGATCGCGCACCTGACGCAAATGACGTCCTGCATTCACCACCGCGTCGATCTCGGCAACGCTTACATCTTGCGGCCAAGGAAAGGTATCAAACACTGATTCCGAGGTGTAGCGCGGGTCCGACTTCATATTAGAGCATTTGGCATGAAACCATTTGTAATGTGCAGCCGATTGTAGGATGCCGAAGCTGTAGTCATCAGCGAGGGCAAATACTTGAAGCGCGTCACCGGGACGTATGGTCGCATCAATGAATGTGAAGATTGGACGCTTCGTGACCCGGGAGCAGGTGAGGTAGCGCGGGACTTCTTTGATGGCATCAATCAAATCCTCACGTCGACGCCAATGTTTCCACCAGTAGTTAATAGATGTTGCTCGCTCAGAAGCCTCTGATTTTGCCAACATATCTGGAAGTACGTTTGTTTCCAAATGGGCAAAAACCTTCTTGAAACGCTTGGCTTGGAGAACGTCCATATCGCCAAGGTCGATAATATTGCGGGCGAGCTGGCGACCACTAAGCAGATCATCACCAACCAGATATGGGTGAATGATGACTTGCTCGTTTTCAGGCATCGCGGATTTAGCGAAGTTGTCCAGTAGAAAACCAGAATGACCAGGGGTAATACCTTGGCAAGTAACGACCTGGCTGTTGCAGGATAGTTTTTCTGCAGCCCCCACATCTACCTTATCCGACAACGACGCGTTGATATGCGTCACTATGCGCATATCCAGTTCGTAATCCTTGCTTGCATGTCCGCTACCACGAGCCTTGCGAGCTTTGGGTGCCTGTTCAATCTTGTACCACAACCTCCGGCCTTTCGGCAGCAATGCAGCATCTTGAGATTTAATCCAGTTAGCGATAGAAACGTGTACGTTGGCTTCTCCGGACCAGGGTTGGTTATCAATGGCCTCGATCACTGTACCGCTTGCACAAATGAAGTCTAAACCACCGATGCGACTAGCATTATTGCGGATATTCTGCGTACCAACCAAACCTGCACGCCCAGACGGCCAGTCGTTCATGGTGCTTTCAGCTAGGTGCAGTTCTGCACGGCGGAACCAGTAAACGCAGAAATCTGCCATGCCCGGTACTTCTGGGTAGGCGTTACGCAAACGCTTGACATAGTCTGCACCATGTTTGGGTTTGAGTAGTTTAGCGCCTAGAAATGGAGGGTTACCTATGATCACGTCGACTTCTGGCCAAGGGGTACGAGCTCCGTCATCGAGTATCAAGGCATCACCGATACTGAAGTTGGCGTCGAGATTATCCAGCGGAAGTGCTTGCTCCTGAACATGTAGTTCCTCGATAGCCAACTTGTGCGCCAGCATCATCGTTACCTTGGCTAATTCAACCGCGAATGGATTGATGTCCATGCCGAAAAAGTTACGTGTGGAGACAAAGCCCATCGGCCTCTGGGATGCGTCAATGCTCTTGTACTCACCCATGCGCTCGTAAATGACAGCTTCCAGGCGTTTGATCTCACGGTAGGCGATATAAAGGAAATTACCTGAGCCGCAAGCCGGGTCCAGCACCCTGAAGCTCTCGATACGCATCAGGAGGTGCTCCAGCTCCGTTAGCGTTTTCGCGTTGTCGATGCGCTGCCGCCAAGGCTCGACAATCGTCGGTCCAACCACCTTCATGATGTCCACAGGGCTTGTGTAGTGGGCACCGTAGGCACGGCGCTCGTCGGAGTCCATGCTGTGCTCAAAGATGGCGCCGAATATCTCCGGTCGCACCTGCGACCAGTCGAACTTGGCTGCTTCCTTGAGCATCACAATTTCGTCCGCGCTGAGTTCGATGCGAGCAGGATTGGCAAATAGGCCACCGTTGAAATAGGGAACACCCTTGAAGCGGCCTCCGGGTGTTCTGCCGGGGGTGTTCATCTCCACGAATAGCTGTCCGATCAGGTCATAGGCAAGCGCCGGACTTGTGCAGTCATCTAGTAGTCGGGTTAAAAAATATTTCTCAAGTAGGCCAATATCTTCTGCGAACAGCGACATTAGGATTTGAAGCGTGAAACGCTGAGCAAGATCACGATCAACATTTCGCTTGATCAAAGAGCGAAAAAGCAGCACTAACTGATCGGCGGCTTTACGTGTGACGCTTTCTTGGTGGTTACCGAAGACAGGCTCTGTGGGAGCAGCGAATAGAAACGCCAGCGGCCCAAATCGCTCTGGCAACTCACTGAGACGGACCTTGTCGACCGGGCTGTCCATCTGGCTATTGAAATCGAAGATCCAGAACTCATCGAAGTTACACAGTACGACATAATTCGGGCGGTTGGGAACCAAGCGGGTCCAGTATGTGAAAGCCTGAGAGTAATGCTTGGAGAGGTCCTCACCGCGCTTTTTCATCTCCACTAACACCACTGGTTTCCAGACCAAATCCGCAAAGCTGGTGCCCTTGTCCGCCTTCTTAACGCGCATTTCGCAGACGGCGCCTGCTTCCTTAAAGCCTGCATGACCGAAGGCTCGAAAAAGTTGATCCAAGAAAATTTGGGCCTCACCTTTCTCATCGCCGATAATGTGATCCGAGCACCATTGAACAAATTGCTGAAGGGGAGCTTTACAGATAGCGGTCATGTCGGATGTGCGTCCTGCAATGGTTAGGAGTTGTGTAGCACGTAAAATTTCGCTGGCTACTGTACTACGCTACGTAAAAATTTATGTTCAAATCGCCATCATTATGGGTACCTCAGGCCGTTTGCCATTCGCGAGCGGCGGCTCCTGGCCCAGAGTGTGTAAAAACGCCTTCGCGAACCCTTGCTATGATTTCTGAGGATTTCATCGCAGGGATCGCCCATGAAGCGCTTTATCCAAGGTAAACATCGAGGCCAAGGCACCTTACTTCTCGAGGGCCTCGACGACTACGTCAGCGTTATCAACCCGGTGCGCGTAGTCCACGTCTTTGTCAATGACACTCGACCTGGTCTCCTTGGGTTTTGACGGTGCTATCCCAGCCGACACAGGCCGGCCTGCTTATCACCCGGCGCATCCAGTCGAGCCGACGCCTGGAACGAGAAGTCCAACGTAACGTCGAGCTGATGTGGCTGACCGGGCGGTTGATACCCGACTTCAAGACCATCGCTAACCTCCGAAAAGACAACAGCAATGCCATCCGGGGCGTCTGTCGCCAGTTCCGCAGCATTTACCGTGCGATCGCTCAGCCAACGAAGGTCGATGATCCAACGATGAGGTCAAAGCGTTTTACACACTCTGGGCCGAAAGCTGCCGCTCACGAACGACTACTTTCGGCCAAAAAATAAATTTCTCTCCATTGTTCTCTCTTTGATTGTTATAGGCAGCTAGCTATATTGATAGCAAATTGATACTCCTCAGGCTTTCAAGGACGACCCATGCGCATCCAGCACGTAGAGATATCTAACTTTCGAAAACTGCTTTCTGTCCGAATTGACTTCGCTAATGAGACCACTCTGCTTGTAGGTGCAAACAACAGCGGCAAATCCTCCGCTATGCTGGCACTCCGGAGATTTTTGGTTTCGAAGGCTTCTGCTTTTCGGCTCCAGGATCTGACTCTTTGTCATCTCGCCAAGCTGGACGAGATTGGGAAGGACTGGGAGAACCCACCAGCAAACTATGAAATTCCTACAGCCAAGGACTGGGCCGACTGGCTCCCTAGTCTGGATATCTGGGTGTCGGCAGATCAAGGAGAGTTCCACTTCATCCGCGATCTCATACCCAGCTTTGAGTGGCGAGGGGGGCTTGTAGGAATGCGTTTCCTGCTTGAACCAGATGATATGAATATGTTGTACACGGACTACCGAAAGGAGCGCGCGAGGGTTGCAGAGCTTGAGGATGCTCTAGGGAAGGAAGACCCGCCTGGTAGCCCGCTGACACTATGGCCGCAGAGCCTTCATGATTACTTGAACCGTCGTCTGGGAGATAAATTCAAGATTCGTTGGTACCGCCTAGATCCACAACAACTTAAGAAGCCTGACAAGTCGACTCGAATGGCGCAAATGCAGCAATTGGGCCCTACTGCCCTGCCCTTGGAAAGCAATCCTCTCAGTGGATTAATTCGAGTACATGAAATTAATGCACAGCGGGGATTCGGCGACCATTCGGACGACAATCAAGGCGATAGCACTAGACCCAGCGGCGCTCGAAAACTCTCGGAACAACTCAGATCTTATTACTCCCGACACCTTGATCCAGGTGACAGCCCAGATATTTCAGATCTCGAAGCGTTGCGGGCGATAGAAGCAGCCCAGTCGGCATTCGATACGAAGCTAGGTAGCAGCTTCGAACCTGCTATTAGAGAGGTCGAGGGATTGGGCTACCCCGGCCGCAATGACCCACGCATCAAAGTCGCAAGTCGCCTGGCAACAACTGACGGCATGAATCATGAAGCGGCCGTCCTTTTTGAGTTGGATTCAATCCAGGGCGCTCCAGGAGCCCCTCCTCTTCACTTACCAGAGACCGCTAACGGGTTGGGATATCAAAACCTGATATCTATGATTTTCCGGCTGATGGGCTTCAGGGACGAGTGGCTGAGAAAAACCAGGGCCGCCAGCACTGAAGTAATAGACCGCGTCGAGCCCATCCACCTAGTGCTCATTGAAGAGCCTGAAGCCCACCTTCATGTTCAAGTGCAACAAGTGTTCGTGCGGCACGCCTACCAAGTTCTATGCCGAGACGCTTTGCTTGAACGCTACCCAAATCTGAAGACTCAGCTTTTGGTGAGCACGCACTCCAGCCATGTAACACATGAAGTGGAGTACCAGAACCTTAGGTATTTCAGGCGACTCCCAGCTGGGATGTACGGCATCGGTGTACCGGTGTCGACGGTCTCTAATCTCTCTAACGTGTTCGGCGAGGGAACAAAGACGAAGGAGTTCGTAACCAGGTATTTGCGTGCACAGCACGCGGACATATTCTTCGCCGACGCCGTCATCTTGGTAGAGGGTTCAGCAGAGCGAATGATGCTGCCGCATTTTTTGCGAAATAAGTTTCCATTCCTTGACCGCTGCTACATCACAACTCTCGATATCGGTGGTAGTCACGCACACCGACTAAGGCCTTTAATTGACGCCCTTGGCATACTCACCCTGGTTATTACAGACCTCGATGCAGGGCTTAATAAAGCTGCAAAACCGGTGCAAAGAAACGCAGATCAGATTACGAACAATCCGACGTTGCGGAGCTGGATGAAACTGATGCATCTGGGCAGCACAGTGGATGAGCTGCTTGAGCTGCCAGCGAACCAAAAAGAGCACCAAATCGACGACCTGTACTCGGTACGCATCGCCTATCAAACTCCTATTTCCACCCACCTGCCCGCTACTGGTAAAGCAATACAAGCTCTTCCAAATACCTTTGAAGACAGCTTCGTGCTTAGCAACGCTGGTCACTTTGCGGAAAAGACAAACAGTACTGGTCTGATGAAGGCTTTCGTAAAAGTTTTGAATGAAGCGCAAACATCGGAAGCCGTCGGAGAAGGATTTTTCAACGAATTACGCGAAGGAAAGAAAGCAGAGTTTGTGTTGCTCGTTTTGGGCGACAAAAACTTTCCCAGCCTCGAAATCCCTGAATACATCTGTGAAGGCCTCAACTGGCTTGAGTCCAAATTGCGAAGCAAGCAAAAAGAGCTGCTGGTAATTCCACCCGAGGGCGTGGAGGTGACGCCATGAGCGAGGCACCTATCGCAGATGCCGACACCATTATGCAGGCTTGCCTGAATCTGGCAGACCCGAAGAGTTTTTTTCTTTACGCAGGTGCTGGCTCAGGAAAAACCCACTCACTCGTCGAAGCTATCCGCGAACTCAAAAGTCGCGAGCGAGAACGCCTGACATTCGAGGGCAGGCGCATTGCGGTGATCACCTATACAAACGCAGCCTGCGATGAGATTCTTCGGAGGCTAGAGTATGATCCACTCGTGGAAGTCTCGACCATTCACGCGTTCGCCTGGCGCCTAATCCAAGGATTCGACAACGAGATCAGAGAGTGGCTAAGAATCAAACTTGCCCAGGACATTGAAAAGATCGAGGGCGAGCTAGCACGCTCGAGAGGCGACAATAAAACATCTCGGGCAAACAGACGGAAGCTACAAAGCAAAATACGCAGGCTTGAGACTCTCGACGAGATTACGAAGTTCATCTACAGCCCCGCTGGCGACAACAGAGAGCGGCAAGCACTTAATCACGATGAGGTCATCAAGTTAACTGCAGCATTCGTTCCTGAACGCCCTTTGCTGGATGTTCTAGTAGACCGCTACCCAGTTGTATTGATCGACGAAAGTCAGGACACCCACGCTCCAGTAATGGAGGCTTTTCTGAAAGTCCAGCAATTGGCGCAGACACGCTTCTGCTTAGGGCTACTGGGCGATACCATGCAACAGATTTACGGCCATGGAGTAACGCGCCTTGATAAAGCGATACCGGGTGACTGGCTGAAACCTGAAAAGGTCGTTAATCGCCGCTGCCCTCGTAGGGTGGTAGACCTTATCAACGTGATTCGAAGCACTGCCGACACTCATCAGCAGACCCCAAAACCTGATGCCATTGAAGGCGTAGTGCGCATGTACTGCATTAGTCAAAGCCAAGAACAGGCATCGAATCTTGAGGAAGGAATCGCTCATTCGATGGCTGCAATCACCGACGACGGAGAATGGGCTACCGGCCCTGAAGGCCGAAAGACCTTGATCCTCGAACATAAGATGGCTGGACGGCGAATGGGGTTCGAGAAGCTGTTCACGCCCCTACACGCGGTTGAGCACCTTCAAACAGGCTTGCTGGATGGAACCCTGCCCGCACTTCGCGTTTTCAGCGAAGGCGTTCTTCCCATTCTTACCGCAAAGGACGATCACTTCCTTCTGCTTGAAGCAGTACGCTCTCGCTCTCCTTTGCTCAGTAAGGACGCTATGCAATCAACAGGGGATCAATCGGCCCACATGCAGCGTGTAGAGGAAGCGACGCACGCCCTGCTCTCTCTTTTCGAAAGAAACGATCCAACACTGAGCGAGGTCGCAACGCTTCTGTTGCAAACCCAACTACTTGATGTCCCTGAAAATCTGGTTGGGGCAATGGTGTTGGGAGCTCCTGGTGAGGCTCCAGATCCTAAAGATACGAACGCGATGACCAACTACGCCTACCAGCTATTCCTTGAGCGTCCATTTTCGGAGCTGGCAGCCTTTGCGAGTTACGCGGATGGCCTTTCACCCTATGGTACACATCAAGGGGTAAAGGGGCTGGAGTTTCCACGAGTCATGGTCGTCATCAACGATGAAGAGGCAGGCGGTTTCTTATTCAGCTACGACAAATTGCTGGGTGTAAAAGAACCAACAAAGACAGACCGAGACAACGAGCGTGACGGCAAGGACAACGCACTAGCACGTACTCGTAGGCTGCTTTACGTGACATGTAGTCGGGCTGAAAAGAGCCTGGCGATTGTAGTATATACACCCCAGCCGACGCTGGCTAAGCGAAACGTTGTTGCTGCTGGCTGGCTTCATGAGAGCGAGGTCGAAATCCTGTGAGGCCTTCCTCCTAGGATTGAGTCGCCCTAGTTGCGTAGACTCTTCCGGGCGTCATAGTGAGGCTATATGAGCGAGCTCCCTTTTTTGAGCAGGGCTTCCGCCAGCGGCTGCTTTTGGCCCAGAGTGTGTAAAAACGCCTTCGCGAACTCTTGCTATGATTTCTGAGGATTTCATCGCAGGGATCGCCCATGAAGCGCTTTATCCAAGGTGAACATCGAGGCCAAGGCACCTTACTTCCCGAGAGCCTCGACGACTACGTCAGCGATACCAATCCGGTGCGGGTAGTCGACGTCTTTGTCGACGAACTCGACCTGGTCAGTCTGGGTTTTGAGGGTGCTATTCCTGCTGACACAGGCCGGCCGGCTTACCACCCCGCGATCCTGCTGAAGATCTATATCTACGGTTATCTCAACCGCATCCAGTCGAGCCGACGTTTGGAGCGAGAAGCCCAACGCAACGTCGAGCTGATGTGGCTGACCGGGCGTTTGATGCCGGATTTCAAGACCATCGCCAACTTCCGAAAAGACAACAGCAAGGCCATTCAAGGCGTCTGTCGCCAGTTCGTTGTGCTGTGTCAGCAGTTGGGACTGTTCGGAGAAAATCTGGTCGCCATCGATGGCAGTAAATTCAAAGCAGTCAACAACCGCGACCGCAATTTCACCAGCGCCAAATTGAAGCGGCGAATGGAAGAAATTGAATCGAGCATCAAGCGTTACCTGGCTGCACTCGATGCTGCCGATCGGCAAGAACCCACAGCTTCCGAGCCAAGCGCCGTGCGGCTGGAAGAGAAAATCGCCAAGCTCAAAACTCAAATGAAGGAGCTTCAAGCGATCGAAATCCAGCTCAATGAATCGCCGGATAAACAGGTCTCACTGACCGATCCAGACGCCCGCTCCATGAAGACGCGTGGCACGGGAATCGTCGGCTACAACGTGCAGACAGCGGTCGATACTCAGCACCATTTGATCGTTGCACATGAGGTGACCAACGTCGGTTCCGACCGCGATCAACTCAGCTCAATGGCCAAGCAGGCCCGCGAGGCTATGGCGTCAGAAACGTTGTCGGTAGTGGCTGATCGAGGTTACTTCAAAAGCGAACAAATCCTGGCTTGTCACGCTGCCGGCATCACCGCCTATGTGCCCAAGCCGATGACCTCTGGAGCCAAGGCAGACGGGCGTTTCAATAACGATGCCTTCCTCTATGACGCGGCAAAAAACGAATACATTTGCCCGGCTGGAGAGGCGCTGATCTGGCGCTATACCAACGTTGAAAAAGGCCTGACGTTGCACCGTTACTGGAGTTCGAAATGCCAGGGCTGCGCGTTGAAGTCGCAATGCACTCCGAGCACGGAACGACGGGTTCGACGCTGGGAGCATGAAGCCGTATTGGAGGAGATGCAGCTTCGGCTGAGCAAAGCGCCGGAGATGATGCGAGTCCGAAAGCGGACGGTTGAGCATCCCTTCGGGACGCTCAAACAATGGATGGGTGCGACGCACTTCCTGACGCGAAAGCTGGCCGGGGTGGGTGCGGAGATGAGTTTAAATGTGCTCGCCTACAACATGAAACGAGTCATGAAAATCATCGGTGCTCACGGTTTGATGAAGGCGCTATCGGCATAAAAAAGCTGATTTTGGCCCATCCCAGAGGCTATAAACAGAGTTGACGTGTTCCAGGTCGCGGCTGATGCAATACGCAGTATTTGCCATGCGCTCGTTCAGCCACGAACGTCAATGATCCAAGACGACGAGGCCTTGAGCGTTTTTACACACTCTGGGCCAGAAGCGGTCACTCATTCCTTAGCTGAACCTCGGCTTCGAACTAGCCGTCGCACTCCAGCCATTTGTTAAGCCTCAAGGTTTATGCTCTTCAAACTGAGGCGCGCCAGTGTTCATCATGGCCTCATGTCTACTTAGGTCGCACCATCAGTCAGCCAGTTCCCGATGAAGCGCGAGCCAAGCGATCCATGGACCACTAGACCGAAAATCGACCCCGCTTCTTGCGAGGGAGTTAGGCCCGCGCTTGTGAGTAGCAGAGCATTGCCGATGGCGACGACTAGCAGAAGGCTTCCGCTCGCCGCCCAGCCGAACTTCGTATGCCAACAAAACCGCGTCGCCGCAATTACGATCAGCCCGAACAAATTCATACCCCAGACAAACTGCTTCGCAATGCCCACGAGTCCTTGAAGCGCTAACGCTCGCTCCGGGGACTCGGGTGCAGCGATCGTACTGACTGCCGAAGACTGTGCTGTCATCTGAACGACGGCCGCTTCGCTCGGCATAACTCGGAAGCCGGCCACAACCAGCACCGTGATGACAACTGCTGCAATTAATCCCGCCCCCAACACCGCTAGAGCGGCTCTCTTTGCTTTGATATAAGAGGGTTCCCCTCGCTTTACACGCTTCCACTCGTGCTTGAGCAGGGGCTTGCCGGCCTCCCGTACAGCGTCACATGCAGAAAGGGCTTCCTTGTGTTCACTTTGGTTGTAGTGCTCCTTTGACTTTTCAAGCGCATCTAGGAAAGTCTTGTTAAGGCTTTGGCCCTCGGCATTATCCTCAGCAGGGTTTATGCGAAAGACTATGTCGTTGTACGACTGGTTTACCCGGACATGGGTGTCTTCCACTTTTTCAGCAATCTCGAACCGATCCTTGTCTTGTCCCGATTGCTCAGAGAAGTTTCTGTAAAGTTCCGAGAGATAGGACAAAGCAGACAAGTACTCGGCCATCGATGATCTTAGCGAGTCGATCCACTGCTGGCGGAACTCAGAGACTTTCTGTTCTTTTGAGGTAATTAGATTAAGGAAGGAAAAGCTACCGGCAATTACCGCAACTGTAATGGCGGCCGCTGCAGCGAGTACCGGGCCATTTATACTGGCATCCATTTTTTCTTCCTTAGCCTAACTACATAGACATTCATTGGCGGATGAGAACTCTCTCGTGAGCGGGCTTGACAGTTTTAATTAAGACTTCTGCGCGAATATTGGGGTTTAGGAGCCAACCTGGCAAGGCCTTTTGCCGCCATGCTTAGCGGATTGCACATTAGCTTGCAGGTCGGGCTTTAGACAAGAGGGGGATTATGTTCCGAAATCACCCGGGCTGTGCCCTTGAATGGCTACTTTTGGCCGGTTTCTGCCTGCTGCCACCTTCCGACTTGGATCGATTGCTACCCGTTGTCCCGACTGCCGCGAGAAGATCACTGCTTATCATGGATGCGAAGCAAAGTTTTCAGATCGAATACAGGCGGGGATAACGGAGTGCTATCTCATAAGGTATTCCATTTGGTATTCCAATCAAAGCACACAAATAATATTAGCTGTAATAATCAATATGATAAGTTACCGTTTCAGATTACCCCGGACGAAGCATCGACAAAACTCGCCTAGTGCGGGTTTTGTTGTTTCTGAGGTTCAAAAAGCCCAGCAGACAGGCCTTCAGAATTTTCCTTCAACATATCGCGCCTTCAATGAACTGGCACAACCCCCTCCACCACGCTAACTTTTCCACGTCGCTGCTCATCAGCGATCGGCTTTGACAGGCCGAAAAGTGTAACCTTTCACACCCCTTGGTAAGACGGCATGCGCTACGCGTTCCGCCTCGTTCATGGTGGCTGTGCGTGGGGCATCTTCGGGTGCGCCGGGTTCCTACACTTCCGGTCTGTCAACCCGCGTACAGCTGCCACCCAATCCTGTTTGACAGCAGGGGGCGGCGGCTCCTTAAACAGTGTGGGAGCTTCATCATGAAAAAGATCACCCCCAATCCCCCAACAACCCTGTTCACCCTCGCCCCAGGCATCCCCGTCGAAACCCTGCTGGTCCAAGCCAGTGAAACCCTCGCCTCCCTGAACGTCATGACCACCGACCTGGCCTTTGAACTGGAAGGCTCACACCGCCACAAGCTGCTGGCGGCTCAGCAACTGGTCGTGCTGGGGGAGTTGTTGCTGGAGCGGATGCTGGAAACTCAGGTATTCACTGTGCAGACAACTGGCGAGAACCCATAGAAACCGACCGCACGATCACTCCGTACCTGCGGCGAGCGAGGCGCCCTCGCCGCTGGACGGAATCGAACCTTGACAGACCAAGCCCTTCATCACCCGCCACCGCGCCGCCCCCTAAAAACCATCAGCCACACCCCATAGACCCCGTCGATCACCCAGTTGCTAATACTGATTAGACGTACGCTCAAAACAACTCTAGCCTCGCGTAGATAACGCGCCCATTAAAGCGCCAGGGTTATGCGCCCGACGCCGCCGCCGAGGTTTTTCATGACCGATCAAATCCTGATGGATAGCTTTTCGCGCCGGGTCGACTACCTCAGGATGTCCGTCACTGACCGTTGCGATTTCCGTTGTGTGTATTGCATGGCCGAGGACATGGAGTTCCTGCCGCGCCAGCAGATTCTGTCGCTGGAAGAGCTGTATCAACTGGCACACAGTTTCGTCGCGCTGGGCACGCGCAAGATCCGTCTGACCGGCGGCGAGCCCTTGGTTCGTCAGGGCGTGGTGGAGCTGTGCCGACGCATCGCCGCGCTCCCCGGTCTGCGCGAGTTGTGCATGACCACCAACGGTTCGCAACTGGGCAAGCTGGCCGCTCCGTTGTTCGATGCGGGGCTTAAGCGCTTGAATATCAGCCTGGACAGCCTGGACCCCACGCGCTTTCGTGAACTGACGCGCACCGGTGACTTGGCCAAGGTGATCGCCGGTATCGATGCCGCGAATGCTGCGGGGTTTGAGCACACCAAGCTCAATTGCGTGGTGATGAAGGGTCGCAATGACCATGAGGTCAACGACCTGGTGGCCTTCGCCATCGACCGTGGTCTGGATATATCCTTTATCGAAGAAATGCCGCTGGGGGTGATCAGCGAACACAGCCGTGCCGAGGCGTTTTATTCCAGTGCGCAGGTGCGCGAGCGTATCGCTGAACGCTACACGCTGATCGACTCTGCGGAATCGACCCAGGGGCCTTCGCGTTACTGGCGTCTGGCCGAGGCGCCGCATATTCGCCTGGGCTTTATTTCGCCCCACAGTCACAACTTCTGCGCGACCTGCAACCGTGTGCGCCTGACCGTTGAGGGCCGGTTGCTGCTGTGCCTGGGCAACGAGCATTCGGTCGACCTCAAGGCGGTGCTGCGGCGCTATCCGGGCGAACCGAGACGCCTGGAGCGTGCGATTGTCGAGTCGATGAAACTCAAGCCGTATCGACACAACTTCACCCTCGACGATGAGGTGCAGGTGGTGCGCTTCATGAACATGACGGGCGGCTGATCGACCCGGTTTCAACCCCATACCATCCTGCGCACGGCAGGGCTGCCGCCCGTCCTTCAAGCCATCGACTGTGTACTGAACTGAAAAATGCCTGTCTAATCGTCAAGGCTGATCGGGCTATCCAGCATTGTCTGGCGACCGGTTATCGAGTGCGTTGGCCAGTTCTCAGGAATAGGTGATTCCACTCTGACAGACCTTTCACTTCTTCCCTGGCAGGCACCTTGATGGACATAAAACAACTCAAATTCCTGATTGCGCTGGAGCAGACCCGTCACTTCGGCCAGGCGGCTGCGCGCTGCCATATCACCCAGCCGACGTTGTCGATGCGCCTGCGCAATCTGGAGGAGGAGTTGGGCCTGGAGCTGGTCACCCGCGGCCAGCGTTTCGAAGGCTTTACCGAGGCCGGTGAACGCGTGCTGGCGTGGGCCAGAACCTTGCTCGCCGCCCATGACGGGCTGTTCGCCGAAGCGGCCGCGTGTCGCGGCCAGTTGGTGGGTAACTTGCGCCTGGGCCTGGTGCCGCTCAGCGGGTTCAACCCGATCAGCTATATCCAGAGCCTGTCCCACACCTTTCCCGAGCTCAAGTTCAGCCTGACGTCGATGAGTTCGGACAACATCATCGAGGCGCTGGGCACTAATCAACTGGATCTGGGTGTGTGTTACCTGGACCACGTTAACGCCAACTACCTGGATTTTTTCGAGCTGGGCGAGACCCGTGTCGGCCTGCTGTACGACACCCGTCACTTCCACTTCGAAGGCAGCGAAATGAGCTGGGAAGACGCCGCGCAATTGCCCCTGGGGATGATCAGCACGGGCATGCACTATCGAAAGTCCATTGACCTGAGTTTCCGCAGCCGCGGCCTGGCGCCCCAGCCCATGCTCGAAAGCGACTCAACCTATCAGCTGTTCCAGGCGATCCACGAAGGCTTCTGCTGCGCAATCATGCCGCTGGACAGCGGCCTGGAAAGCCCGATCGAGAACCTCGCGTTCATCAACCTGCCGGACGCCAGCGTGCTCGCACCACTGGGCATGGTGATGCGCAAGACCGAACCGCGCTCGGCCATTGCAGAGAAGTGTTTTGCGCAGGCCAAGAGATTATTTGCTGCCAAGGGCGCGGATTAGCGTGTCAGGTACGTAAAGCTCTCGCCGCCTGACCGCACAAAAACCCTACACTCGTTCACGAACCGTTAAGAAACCCCTCCCTATACTAGCCGGCAGCCATGCCCGCTCCCCCGAGCGGTCCCCTGCCCGGTAGCCACTCAATGACGCGTCCCGTTCCCCTGCTGCTCCTGCTCGTTGGCCTGCTGTTTTTCTTCGCCCTTGGCAACCATGAACTGCAAGGCTCCACCGAGGCCCGCGTCTCGGGGATTGCCATGGCCATGCACCTGGACAATGACTGGGTGGTGCCGCGTCTGTTTCGTGAGCCTTTCCTGGAGAAACCGCCACTGAGTCTTTGGCTGGACGCCGGGGCGATTCGTCTGTTTGGCGCGAGCACCGGGGCCGTGCGCCTGGCGTCGGCGTTTGCCGGGTTGTTCAGCGTGATGCTGCTTTACGGGATGTTGCGCCGGTTCGGGCGGCCCACAACGCTGGCGTTCAGCGCCGCGTTGATCCTGGCGACCATGGCCAGCTATTGGGGCAATGTGCGAGGAGTGGGTGAAGATTCGTTGCTCGCCCTGGGCGTGACTGCAGCGTTGCTGGGGTTCTATCAGGCAATGCGCCCCGAGTCGGAGCGCCAGGGTTCCAGCGCCTGGGCGTGGGCACTGTTTACGGCGGGGATGGTCATCGCCACGTTGAGCAAAGGTGTGCTGGGCCTGGCGATGCCGGGGATTGTGATCTTTGTCTACCTGGCGTGCACCAGCCTGATGGATAAGCGCCTGCGTATCGGCGACTGGCTCAAGCCGGCGCTGTTCACGCTGCTGGCGCTGGTGCCGCTGCTGATCTGGCTCGGGTTTCTGTTTCAGCGCGGCGGTATGCAGGCTGTCGGTGACGTGCTGTGGACCAACAGTGTCGGGCGCTTCAGCGGCTCGTTTGTGGAAGCCGGGCATTACGAGCCGTTCTATTACTACCTCGTTAAACTGCCTGAGGCCTTCCTCCCATGGAACATTCTGGTGTACCTGGGCCTGTGGCACTTTCGCAAAAGCCTGGTGCGCAACCGCTACCGCCTGTTTTTCAGCGTGTGGCTGGTGGCGCAGTTCACCCTGCTGACCCTGGCCTCGAGCAAACGCACCGTCTATTTGATGGCGTTGACTCCGGCCGCCGCCGTACTGGCGGCGGAATATGCGCGGGTGCTGCTGGAGTGGGTCAAACAACACAAGCCGGCACTCTACCGCTACCACCGACAGATCATCGGCGGTGTATTCACCCTGGCCATCGCCTGCTATCTCAGCGCCGCCTTCTGGTTCGCCCCCAAAGCCGATGTGCGCCAGTCATTCGTGCCGGTGATCAGTCAGGTCCAGACACTGCAGGACGAAGGTAAAGAGGTGGCGCTGTTCCAACCCAATGAGCGAATCGCCGGCGCCAGTGTGTTCTATCTGCAGGCCTATTTGCCGATTCTGCAGACCGAGGCCCAATTGCACGCCTTTCTCAGCGCCAAACCCGGCAACGTCGCGCTGCTGGATCAGACCGATCGGCTCAGTCAGAAAGTCACCGTGGTCAAGCAAATGAAGATCAACCGCCAGCCCTACTACTTCGTCGAGCAGTAAGGCCGGCGCGCGCCATCAGTGCTTGGTCAGCTTGTCCAGGTAACCCATGGCAAACGCCGAGACCACGAAGGTCATATGGATGATCACGTACCACATCAGGTGTTGCGGATCGACGTTCTTGGCGTCCATGAAGATGCGCAGCAGGTGGATGGAGGAAATCGCCACGATGGAGGCCGCCACTTTCATCTTCAGCGACGAAGAGTCCATGGTGCCCAGCCAGTTGAGCTTTTCCTTGTTTTCATCGATATCCAGCTGCGAGACGAAGTTCTCGTAGCCGGAAATCATCACCATCACCAGCAGGCCGCCGACCAGGGCCATGTCGATCAGCGACAGCAGCAGCAGGATTACTTCCGATTCCAGCAAGGAAAAAATATTCGGAATCACGTGAATGATTTCCTGGAAAAACTTGATCGCCAGGATCAACAACCCCAGGGATAAACCCAGATAGATCGGCGCCAGCAGCCAGCGCGCGGCATACATCGTGTTTTCGATAAAGCGTTCCATTGAATCCCACACAGCTTGGCTAAAAATGGCGCCGAGTATACCAGTGGCTACCCGGCGCCTGTCACCGCGAGAAAACTGCGCCAAGTGGCATCTGTAAGAGGATTTTTCTGCTAGTGTCGAGACCATTCACTCGGCTCGATGATGTCGGACAGGAAAACTCAGATAATGGATGTGCGATCCCCTTTGGCCAGTCTAGGCCTGTGCGCGGCGTTGCTGATGACCAGCGGCTGCTCTCCCAAAGAAGAGCAGAAGCAGGCCACCCTCGAAGAAAAAACCACCACGTTCGAACAGTCCCTGGACAGCATCCAGGACCCCAAGCTGCGCGACGTCATCGCCGACCTTGGCGGTTCGCTGCTGTTGCTGGAACGTGCGCGGATCAAGCTCGACACCAAGCCCATCGAGGCCGAATACGGCGAAGACAGCCTGGTCTTGCTCAAGCATTACCCCAGCCCCCAGGCCTTAGTGGACACCTATATCAACGGCCTGTTCGTCCTGCGCAGGGCCTCCCATTCCGACTACCTGACGGATTTGCAGCCGGTCTTCCCGTTCACGTTCAACGCTCCCGAGCAATTCCCCTTCCCCCATGGCCTGGAGTGGGAGTCGGTGACCTTGAGCAACAACAAAGTCATTCCCTTCCAGCCGGAGTGGTCGGAGACCGACCCCGGCATCCAGCTCAGTCCCAGCAGTTCCAACCTGACCAACCCCGACGACCTGACGGTGACCTACCCGTTCATCGAGGGCATCGAGACGGAAAACAAGAGCCAGCCGCAGCCCGTCAGCCTTAAAGGCACGATTGAGGTCGCCGCGCCGGGCAGGGTGCTGACCTTTGACCTGTCAAAAAACGACGTTGGCCATTCACGCACCGAGGGCAATATCAGCCTCAAGCTGCTGTCGCTGGGCAAAAATTACGCCGAAATCGAACTGACCAACAGCGAGCCGCTGGCCACCGAGCTGGGCGACGACTCGCCCAACCCGCTGCTGGTACAGGCCCGGGACAACACCGGGCAATTTCTCACCCGCTCAGGTTCAATCAACGAAAGCGCTGCACAAGTGGCGTTCTATGAGAAGCAGCTGACGCAGCTGCAACAGCAGAAGGCCTGGTCCGAAGCGTTGGATAAACAGCTCACCGACGCGCAAAAAGCCTTCGAACACACCCAGAACAGCCATTACGCCAAGGTGTACTTCAACGGCTTGATCGATACCCTGCAGGTCAACGTACTGGATTTTTCCAAAGCCACGGTGACTCGCAAGGCGCTGGACCTGCCGGTGATGCGCTTCGACAAAAACAGCCTGCAACAGAGCGTGCAGCCCTTGCCGATGCCGGTCACGGTGTATGACGACGCCGCCGCCAGCTGGCTCAAAGACGCGTCAATGACTGAAGATCAGTTGAAAAACAGCGTTACCATCAGCCAATCGACCGAAGACGCCAGTGCCGCGAAAATCGTGTTCGACCACCCTTTCACCTTCAATGACGACCTGGTCGGCGCCGAGCGCAATAACAGCGCCGCGCCGATCACCTTTTTCACCGCAGATGATAAGGGCGAGCGCGGCGAACCCATCGAGTTGCCGACCGAAGCCTACGAGCTGAACGCGGCCAGCGGCACGCTGACCTATGACCTCAACCTGTTCCCGGAAACCCCGGCGTTTGTGGTCGGCTCGGTACCCTTGTTTCTCGCCACCATCGAAAAGGCCTCGATTGACGTCGGAAAACTGCCCAAGGGTCTGTCGCTCAAGGACAACGCGCTGATCGTCGACCAGCAAGCGTTTCCCGCTGACAGCTGGCGCTTCTACGCCAGGGACGCGAGCGGCAACTACCTCAAGGAAATTCTCGGCGTGAGCCACCGCGCCGAGGAATACGGCACGGCGTTGTTTGATGTGCATTATTTCTACGGCCAGCCGACCACCCTGGAAAGCTACCAGCGCACCGACCTCAACACCGTGCAATATGGCTTTGAGGTCAAGCTGGACAAACCGGAAAGCAAATAGCCCGGGATTACAGGGCCAATCGCTCCTGGCCGCCGTTGAGTTGGCGCAGATGGGCTTGCAGGTGCAGGCACCAGATCTGCGGTTCGTCCAATTGCTCGTAACCGTGCAGGGTCAGGCTGTCGACAATGGAACCCAACATGGTTTCCGCCACGAACGGCCCGTGAAACGGGCCTTGAGACTTGACGGTGGAAGGCTGCTCGCCCGACATGCCGGCGGCAAATAACAACGTCCACAGCCCGTTCTCCCCGGAGAGGGGACGAATGGAGCATTCGATACGGGTTTCCAGGCCCAGGCACTGGCGGGTAAGGCAAAGGTTGCGCGGCATGGCGGCGACCCTCGGTAGATCGGTGTTCAGCCCCAACGCAAAGGCGAGGCTGTTTCTATCCTGCGACTCCTGCGGATATCCCTGATATTGAGAATAGAAGAAAAACGCGACGAACCAAGCTCGTAGAGACCAACGGACATTCTCTCCAGGCACCTGTCAATTTAATGACAAAAACAGATCAAGCTGTGGGAGGGGCGGTGCGACGATTCGACTTGCCCCCGATGGCGGCCTCTGGGCCGACCAGGATGCTGGATCAGATCGAGTACATATCCGTTTCTGCGGTCACGGCCACTTAGGGTTCAACGGCGGCTCACTTTTGAAAAGCGCAAAAGTAAGCAAAACGCTCTTGCCCCACCACTCGGCACCTCGCTTAGGCTCGGTGTGCCCTCTCTCCGGCTTGAATCCGTGGGCCGCCGCAATGGGCCATCCATGGCCCAGTGCGGCTAACCCGGCGTCCTGCCGGGTTACCCACGGATTCAAGCCTGCGTTCGGCCAGCGTGGTTTAACGGGGCGCCTGAGATCAAAAGCAGATCAAGATCAAGAGCGACTCGCTTCGCATCGCGGTTACGGTTGGGCGCTACAGAGTTGTGTAGATACCTATGGCTACCGGGGGCAAGCCCCCTCCCACATTTTTGATCTCATCAAGCTTCAGGGATCAGGTGGGCTTGGCTTCAGCTAAAGCCTGCTGCGCCAGCTCTTTCTCTGCCTCCTTCAAGTCTTCCTCGCTGATCATCTCGGCAATTGCCCTTAAGCGCTCCACCACCCGCGCATTCACCGTGCCTTCCGGGAACTGCCCTTCGGCATCCGGCTCACCGGCATCCTCGCCCACCAGCAGGCTCAACGCCTCATCCGCCTGGCGCACCGCATAGATATGGAATTGCCCGGCGCGCACGGCCTGCAAGACCTTTTCGTCGAGCATCAGCGTGGCCACGTTGGCCTTGGGAATGATCGCGCCCTGTTCACCCGTCAACCCGCGCGCTTCGCACAGGCGGAAGAAGCCTTCGATCTTCTCGTTGACCCCACCCACGGCCTGCACTTCGCCAAACTGGTTGATCGAGCCGGTGATGGCAAAGCACTGCTTGAGCGGCGTCTTCGACAACGCCGAAATCAAGGTGCAGGCCTCGCCCAGGGAGGCACTGTCGCCGTCCACGTAACCGTAGGACTGTTCCAGCGCGATGCTGGCCGAGATCGCCAGCGGGAATTCCTGCGCGTAACGGCTGCCCAGGTAACCGGTGAGGATCATCACGCCCTTGGAGTGAATCGGCTGGCCGAGGTTGACCTCACGTTCGATGTCGACAATGCCGCTGCCGCCGGGGTACACCGTGGCGGAAATCCGCGCCGGTACGCCAAACGCCGAGTCACCCACCTCCAGCACCGTCAGCCCGTTGCACTTGCCGACGGCGGCGCCGGCGGTGTCGATCAGGATGACCCCGGCGAGCATGTCATCGAGAATCCGTGCCGACACACGGCCGGTGCGCGTGGCCTTGGCCTTGAGCGCGCGCTCGATATGCCCGGCATCGGTCATTTCATCGCCCGCCAGGTGACGAATAAAGTCCGCCTCGCTGACCAGTTGGAACAAGTCGCCGATGCGCGCCGACAAACGGCCCTGATGTTCCGCCAGGCGTGCGCTGTAAGTCGCCAACCGCGCCACCGCATCCGACGTCAGCGGCGCCATGCCTTCTTCCGAGGTGCGGGTCTTGAGCAACTGGGCGAACTGCTCCAGGCTTTCGTCGACCATCGGGATGTCTTCGTCGAAGTCCACCAGTACGCGGAACATTTCCTGGAAGTCCGGATCGGCGTCCTGCAACGCGTAGTACAACTGACGCGACCCGATGATGATCACCTTGACCTGCAACGGAATCATCTGCGGGTTGAGGGTCACGGTCGCCAGGCGGCCGAGTTCGCCCAGCGGGGACTCCATCTTCAGCTTGCGCGATTGCAGGGAACGCTTGAGCGCATCCCACACGAATGGCTCGCTGAGCATTTTTTCCGCTTCAAGAATCAGGAAGCCACCGTTGGCACGGTGCAACGCCCCCGGACGCAGTTGGCGATAGGTGGTGTAAAGCGCGCCCTGGTCGGTGCTGTATTCGATACGACCGAACAGGTTGTCGTAGGTCGGGTGCGGCTCAAACACCACCGGCGCGCCGCCGTTGACCGAATGCCCTACTACCAGGCTTGGGCAGTATTGCTCTTCGAGCAGCTTGCGCGCCTGGGCGTCGGTCTTGGCGTCGTCGACCAATTGCTCGACCACGGTCTTGAGCAGATACACCTGCACGGCCTGCAGGTAACCGCAGACGGCGGCGTTTTCCGCGTACTTTTCCGACAGCGGCGCAAGCAAAGGCTGCAGGGCCAGGGTGATGGTTTCTTCGTTGAACTGGCGCAGTTGGTTGTTTGACTCACGCTTCCACTGCGGCAGGCTCGCCAACTCTTCGTTGAGGCGCTCTTCCAGCTCGGAAATATCGGTGTGAAAGCGCTCACGATCGGCTTCCGGCAACTGCGAGAACTCCGCTTCGTCCAGCGCCTTGCCGTCAAGCATCGGCGTGAAGGCGATGTTGGAGCTGTCGCGGTACAGCGCCACGTCTTTTTCCAGGGCCAGGCGCTCGATCACGTCCAGGGCCTTGTCGTAGCGCTGGTTGAATGCACGGTCGATGGCGCTTTTGCGCTGTTGATACGTCGGGTGTTCAAACACGGCCGGGAAGGTCGCCACCAGATTGTCGACCAGCGCGTTGATATCGGTGATAAACGCTGCAGCGCCGCCGCCTGGCAATTCCAGCGCGCGTGGTTCGCGCGGTTCGTCGAAATTATTTACATAGACCCAGTCCGATGGGGTTTGCAGGCGCTTGCCTTCAGCCTTCAGGTAACGTTTGACGAATGAAAAGCGACCGGTACCGGGCTCGCCCATGACAAACACGTTGTAACCGGGGCGTGGCATGGCCACACCGAACTGCAAGGCTTCAACCGCACGTTCCTGGCCAAGCACACCGCGAAAGGGCTCCAAATCATTGGTGGTCGAGAAGCTGAACTGTTCAGCGGAGAAAGGGCGAGTCAGCGCTTCGGGCGCTAGACGCAAGCTGGCAGCAACAGGATCAGGCATCGGGCTTCCTTACATCAGGCGGGGCAGATGGGGGCATTCTGGCTCTCGGTTACGCGCTCTGGCAAGGCGCGCTGTTGGGAAAGCATAGCCACGGCGCGTGCCGCACAAAAAAAACGTTCAAGACTGAATGTTTTATAAAAACTCACGGAACCCATGGAACGTGCCTAAACTCCAAACTGCGCGGGTTGGACTAATAACTGGCCCCTAGGGTGCTGCGAAGCGCCTGAACCCTTGTCCATTGGTTTGCACACAAAGAGAACAAAGCTATGAAACGGATCCTTCTTGGTACTCTCTTCACCGTCGTCTCCCTCAATGCAATGGCAGAAGCACCAGGTGGCCCGAACTGCGGTTGGGGCAACATGTTGTTTGAAGGCCAGCGCGGTACTCCTGCTCATTTCCTCGCTTCCACCACCAACGGCACCTCGGGTAACGCCACCTTCGGCATGACCTCGGGCACCAACGGTTGCAGCACCAACAGCGCCCTGACCTACGGCGGCAAGTCCTGGATTGCCATGAATGGCATGATGAACGAGCTGTCCGAAGACATGGCCAAAGGCAACGGCGAAGCCCTGACCACCTACGCGGTGGTACTGGGTGTGGCTCCGGAAGATCGCGATCACTTCGCGGCCGTGACCCACGAGCACTTTCAGCAGATCTTCAGCAAGGCTGATGTGACTGCTGATGACGTGCACAACAACACCATTGCCGTACTGAAAAGCGATGCCCGTCTGGCGAAATACGCTACCCAGGCTTAAGCTCGACCCACCCGCGTCTTTCGAGGCGCGGGTTTTGTTTTTTCGACCTGTCCCCCTTGGGTCTTTTTTTCAGTCCGACTTAAGTAGCCCCCATGCTCAAACGCCTCGCTTGCCTGGCTCTCTTCGCCTGCGCCCCGCTGCACGCGGCCCCGCACCTCGACGATCAACGTTTGCAGCAACTGGCCAATGATCCGTTCTGGCTTTCGCTGGGGCATTACGAGGCCGGCAAGATCAATGGCTGGCGCAGCTATGTCAGCGACAAGAAATTCTTTCTCGCCGCTGACGGCGCGCATCATCCGGACGCCGAACTCAAGGCCACTGTGGACGCGCTCTACGCACCGGCCGGCCTGGGCGAAAAACATGCCCAATGCGTCTACCCCGCACGCACCCGCTGGCTCAAGGATCAGTTGCAACTGACCGACCTGCCTGCTGCGGACTGCAAAGAATTCAAACAGTGGTTCTCGGACGTCGCGCCCCACAGCGCGGTGATGATTTTCCCGGCGGCGTACCTCAACAGCCCCTCGTCGATGTTCGGTCACACTTTGCTGCGCATCGACCAGGCCGACGTGCAGAGCAACAACACCGCCCTGCTCAGCTACGCAATCAACTTCGGCGCCTATATCGAAGGCTCGGACAACAGCATTCTGTATGCCTGGAAGGGCCTGATGGGCGGCTACCCCGGCCTGTTCGCCCTGGTGCCCTACCAGGAAAAACTCTCCGAATACCGCAGCCTGGAAAACCGTGACCTGTGGGAATACCGCCTGAACCTCACCGAAGTCGAGACCAAGCGCATGGTCGAGCACGTGTGGGAGCTCAAGCAGATCCAGTTCGACTACTTCTTCTTCGATGAAAACTGCTCCTATCGCCTGCTGGAACTGCTGCAAGTCGCGCGCCCCGGCCTGCGCCTGACCGAGCAATTCCCACTCACTGCGATCCCGACCGATACCGTCAAAGCGGTAAAGGACGCGGGCCTGGTGGAAAAGATCGACTATCGTCCGTCCCGTGAACGCGAACTGCTCGAACGCGCCAAGCCGCTCGACAGCGATGAGCAGCAATGGGTACTGAAGATCAGCGATGACCAGAAACAGTTGCAGGAGCCAGCCTTCAAGGCGCTGCCGCGCGAGCGCCAGGCGCTGGTGGTGGACGCGGCCTATCGCCTTGGCCGCTACCGCGCCAACGGCCTGGAACGCGACACCGCACGCTCCCAGCGCAGCTTCGAACTGCTGCGCGCGATCAATCAGAACCCGGCGCCCGACCTGAAGATCACCCCGCCCGGCTTGCCGGAAAACGGTCACGAGTCGCGCACCTGGCAGGCCGGCATCGGCACTCGCGGCGACAAAGCCTTCGGCGAGTACGGCCTGCGCATGGCCTATCACGACCTCAACGACAACGCCGAAGGCTTCCCCCTGGGCGCACAAATCGAAATCCTGCAGATGAAACTGCGCCAGTACGAAGGCAACCACTGGCAATTGCAGCAACTGGACCTGGCCACCATCCGCTCCCTGACCCCGCGCAACGCCCTGTTGCAACCGTGGTCCTGGCAAGTCACCGGCGGCCTGGAACGGGTGCCGGGCAAACACGACGACGAAACCCTGGTCGCCCACGTCAACGGCGGCGCCGGCGGCACCTGGCAACTCTCGGACGACATGCTCGGCTTCGCCCTCGGCACCGTGCGTGTGGAACACAACAATGACTTCAGCGAAGCCATCTCCCCCGCCGCCGGCTTCAACACCGGCGTGCTGTGGAAGAACCCGCTGGGCAACCTGAGCCTGGAAGCCAAGGGCGATTTCTTCACCAATGGCGAAGTGCGGCGCAGCATCAGCCTCAACCAGCAATGGGAACTGTCACGCAACCTCGGCCTGCGCCTGAGCGCCCAGCGCGAATACAGCCACCTGTCGACGCCGGTCAATGAAGTGATGCTCGAAGTGAAGTGGTATCACTACTAATTAAAGCCTGATGAAAATCAAATGTGGGAGGGGGCTTGCCCCCGATAGCAGAGTGTCAGTCACTGCAAGGTTGGCTGACACACCGCCATCGGGGGCAAGCCCCCTCCCACATTTGGTGTTGAGCTGAGTCAAAGCCATTGTGCTTACCACACATTCCTCACCGCCATTTCACACCGCCCCAACAAATCCCCTTCTAGACTCTCCCTATCAGCCGTAAATCGGCCAGGGAGTACGCCATGTGGCGATATGCGGTAGTGCTGAGTACGGCGCTGTGGTTAGCAGGCTGCCAAACCACTCATCAGGAGTTGCTGGCCAAAGGTTATCCACCCGCCTTCGCCGATGGCTTTGACGACGGTTGCAGCAGCGGGCGCCAGGCCGCTGGGGTGATCACCGGGGAGTTTCGCAAGAACGTGCCGCGCTATTTGAAAGACCGGCAATACGCCGAAGGCTGGGAGGACGGTTTTCGCCAGTGCAAAGCCATGCGCGAGAACGAGGAATTGCGCGAGTACCAGGACAACCGCAGGAACGATCGCGAGCACGAGTGGCAGCAGGAGAAAGACCGTGATGCGGCCAGAGCCTATCGCTCGCAATGAGCGTGGGAACGATCCGGCGGTGAGCATGGCCCAAACTCCATTGAAGGAGAATGTCATGAGCCGAGCTTTTGTAAATGAGGACAACGCCGCCGCCCAGGCCGACCAGCCGGTGGAGCGTCAGGTCAGCGCGCAGCCCAACCGTTTGACTGCGCAAGGGCTGGCGCAACTGCAGGCCAAGGTTACGCAGTTGCAACTGGAATACAGCACCGAATCCACTAAAGGCGAGCAGGCAGACAAGCAACGCCAAGCCGACCTGGAGCGGGATTTACGCTACTTCAACCAGCGCGTGCAAAGCGCCCAGGTTGTGCCGCCGGCCACCTCCACCGACAAGGTGCACATCGGCAGTTGGGTGACCTTCGCCAATGAGCAGGACGAGCAGCAGCGTATCCAGTTGGTCGGCGAAGACCAGGCCGACGCCAACGCGGGCCTGATCAATTGGGGTTCGCCCCTGGGCCGCGCGTTGCTGGGCGCCCAGGTGGGTGACGAGGTGCTGTGGAAGCGCCCCGTCGGCGATCAGTTGATCGAAGTGCTGCGCATCGAGCCCGAGGCTTAGACGATGCCCTGGGCCAGCATCGCGTCGGCAACTTTGACGAAGCCTGCGATGTTCGCGCCCTTCACATAGTTGACTCGGCCATTTTCCTCGCCGTAGTGCACGCAGGCATGGTGGATCGACTGCATGATGCTGTGCAGCTTGCTGTCCACTTCACCCGCGGTCCACAGCAGGCGCATGGCGTTCTGCGACATCTCCAGGCCGCTGACGGCCACGCCGCCGGCATTGGAGGCCTTGCCCGGCGCGAACAGAATGCCCGCGTCGATAAAGATATCCACCGCCTCGAGCGTGGTCGGCATGTTGGCGCCTTCGGCCACGCAGATGCAGCCATTGCGCAATAGCGTGCGGGCAGCCGCTGCGTCGAGTTCGTTCTGGGTGGCACAGGGCAGTGCGATATCGCACGCCAGCGCCCAGGGTGTTTGACCCTGGCGAAACTCCAGGCCGAAACGCTCAGCCAGTTCGCTGATACGGCCACGCTGCACGTTTTTCAGCGCGAGCAGGGCCGACCATTGCTCCTCGGTCAAACCGCTCTCGGCGTACAGCGTCCCTTCGGAGTCCGACAGGGAGACCACCTTGCCCCCCAGGTCCATCACTTTACGCGCCGCGTATTGCGCCACGTTGCCGGAACCCGAGATCGCCACACGTTTGCCTTCGACCCGCTGGCCCTCGCGCTTGAGCATTTCCTCGGCGAAATACACACAGCCAAAACCGGTGGCTTCCGGACGGATCAAGCTGCCGCCGTAGGTCATGCCTTTGCCGGTCAGGACGGAGGTGAATTGATTGCCCAGGCGTTTGTACTGGCCGAACAGGAAGCCGATTTCCCGTGCGCCCACGCCGATATCACCGGCCGGTACGTCCACGTCCGCACCGATATGACGGTACAGCTCGCTCATGAAGGCCTGGCAGAAGCGCATCACTTCGGCGTCGCTCTTGCCCTTGGGGTCGAAGTCCGAGCCGCCTTTGCCGCCACCCATGGGCAACGAGGTCAGGGAGTTCTTGAAGGTCTGCTCGAAGGCGAGGAATTTCAGCACGCCCAGGTTCACCGAGGGATGGAAGCGCAAACCGCCCTTGTACGGGCCGATGGCACTGTTCATCTGGATACGAAAACCGCGATTGACCTGGACCTTGCCATGATCATCCACCCAGGACACCCGAAAGGTGATCGCGCGTTCCGGCTCGCACATGCGCTCCAGAATGCCCGAGGTCAGGTAGTGGGGGTTGGCTTCAAGAAACGGCCACAGACTGCGTAGGACTTCCTCCACGGCCTGATGGAATTCCGGTTGGTCGGGGTCGCGTTTCTTGAGGCGGGCAAGGAAGGATTCGACGGATTCGCTCATGAAAAGTCTCGGCAAAATGATTGTTGTTAAACAGAGATTGAGCCGGACTTTATCAATTCATTTCGCACCGTGACAGGGCAAAATGTCGCCTTTATGAATTTAAATGGTGCATTTGTATAAATAAACAGCGCTTTTCGCCCCGAAACGGGGATTTCAATCCGACACATGCACCAATGAGTAAACGGCTGGACGACAGCATCGCGCTAGCGCGTCCCGGGCACCAGGTCGAGTATTTCGTCGATGCCCAGGCAGCGCGGCTCCAGTTCCAGGGTCCTGCCATGGGCGAGTATGCCCACAGCGGTATCGCGCATAGCCAGATAGGCACTGCGCAACATGTGATTGGCGTAAATCACCGCGTTGAAACCAGCCTGTTGCAACACCTCGAACTTCAGGTGAGCGTAGCTGGTGGGCACACAAATCAGCGGTACCCTGGGCCGTTGCCGACGAAACTGCCTGGCGAACTCGAGGATTTCCAGACCATCCTGTCTGCGGCTGTGGATCATGATGCCATCCGCCCCCGCCTCCACATACGCCAGGCACCGCGTCATCGCCTCTTCCATGCCGCGATCGAGGATCAAGCTTTCACACCGCGCAATCAGCATCAGCCCTGAGCCGGTGCGGCTGGCGCAACCGGCCTGGAGCTTGGCGCAAAAGGTCTCAATGGGCTCCTGCGCCTGGTCGACCTCGGTGCCGAACAGTGAGTTCTTCTTCAAGCCGCACTTGTCTTCGATCACCACCGCCGAGACGCCCGCACGCTCCAGCATCTTGATGTGAATCGCGAAATGTTCGGGCTTGCCGCCGGTGTCGGCATCGAATATCAGCGGCAGCGAACACACATCGAATATTTCGCGGATCCCCGGCAAGCGGTTGCTGGGCGAGAGAATTTCGATATCGGGTAACCCGCGCTGGGTCGAGTCGGTCAGCGAACTGGACCAGATGGCGTCGTACCCCACCGTATGCCCTGGGCTGATTTCCAGCCTGGCGCGCTGCGCGAGCAACGCCGATATCGGGCTATGGGCTTCGAGTACCCGCAGGCAACGGGTGCTATCCAGTAGCGCCGACAGAGGGCGTCGGCGCGCTTCAGTATCCATCATAGGTCCAGGCTCCATGTCAGCGGCACAACGAGGGTTATCGGGTCGCCTCAATCCCAGGCGGGCTGTTCACACTTGAGCACCGACGCCATCTTTTGCAGATGCTCACAGGCCCTGGCCACGTACTCCCTGGATAGCTGCGCAATACGGCTGTAATCCACGGCCTGCCCGGTGGCGCTGGCATACAGCCGCAGCGCCTCTGCCGCATGCTTGAAGTGGCGCGCTTCGACGCTGCCGCAGTGCACGCTGAGAAAGCTCGCCACGCGGCTGGCCTCACCGGCGCTGTAGCCGCGCACATCGCGCAACCACTGCTTCCATAACGGCGTCATCAGGTTGTATTCGCCGGTGTTGAACAGCTCCGTCATGGCCATCATTTCCAGCGCCTCAATGAGCTGCGGCGCCAATGGACGTTTTTCGCCAACCCAGCCGGAAAATTCCTTGGTGATCGGGTTCAGGAATTTGTCCTGCAGGCGCCATTCATCCGAGCCGCATATCGCCGAAGCCATGCGGTAATACAGCTTGGAGTGGTGCGGATGCCCGTGCATTTCGCCCAGTCCGATGTCCTCGACGATGATCTCGCCACAGTGCGCCGCCGCTTCGAGCATCTGCAGCCGGGCGGCGTCGGCCAGGGATGCCGACTCCTGGAGAATGCGCACAATGATGCTTGAGACAGCATGGGCGGCGCCGTCCGGGCTGCGCCAGCCGCAGAAGAACGTACACAGCGACGACTCGCTCCAGTTACTGGAAGTCATGTCGACATAGGTCTCGCAGTACCTGTCCAGCTCGGCAGGCTGGCTGTTGAAACCGCTGAGCAGGGCCTGGGCCAGATGTCGGTCCTCGACATCCACCAGCGCCTGGTTCACGTACCCGATAAATTGGCGGCTAAGATTTTCCACGGCTCATATCCTTTTTGGCTGGGGTTGGTGCGCAACGATTTCTGCCATGAAGCGAGCAAAGCGCGTGAGGCCTTCGATCAATGCTTCGCGCTCAACGGCGTAGGAAATGCGGATACTGTTGCGGTCGCCGCAGCCGGAGCCGGGCACCACCGCGATATGGGCCTGGGTCAATAACAGATCGGCCAGGTGGTCGACATCACGGATAACGGTGCCCAGGTAGCGGCCACCCAATTTGCGCGACACATCGATAAACAGATAGAACGCCCCTTCCGGCGGGGCGCAGGTGATGTCATCGATATGCCCCAGGCAAGTGCAGGCCGCGAGCAGTTGCTGGTCGAGGAAGGCGTTGACCTGGCGGGTAAAGTGCGGCGCGTCCGCCATCAAAGTGCCGAGCGCGGCGTATTGGGACAGGCTGCTGGGGTTGGATGTGGTGTGCCCCTGCAGGTTGTGCATGGCGGCGATGACCGCTGCGGGCGCGCACGCATACCCTACCCGCCAGCCGGTGACCGCGTGGCTCTTGGAAAACGAATCGACCAGCACCGTCTGGTGTTTGAGCGGCGCAAACAGCGAGACGATGTTGTGATGTTCATGGGGCGCGCGCACCAGCTTGCGGTAGCACTCGTCGAACACCACCCACAGCCGGTGTTCGAACGCGAGCCGGGCGATCCCCAACAATTGTTCGCGTTGATAAACCGTGCCCGTCGGATTGTTCGGGGTGTTGATCACAATCATGCGGGTGCGTGGAGTCAGGACGTTTTCGACGGCCGCGCAGGTGAGGCGATAGTCATCGGCTGCCGTGTCGACATAGACCGGGACGCCACCGGCCAGCTGGATCTGGGTGGGAAAGGTTTCCCAGTACGGCACCGCAACGATGACCTCATCCCCCGGATCGAGCAGCACCATCGCGGCGTTATACAGCGCCTGCTTGGCACCGGCGGTCACCGCGACTTCATCGGCGCTGTAGTTCACGCCGCAGCGCTGAGTGACCTGCTGCGCCAGCGCGTGGCGCAATTGGGGCAAGCCGATGGGCGGCGTATAGCGGTTGCGCGCAGTGGCCAGCGCATCGCTCGCGGCGGCTTTCATGTCCGGACAGGCATCGAAGGTCAATTCACCGGCGGCAAAATTGATTACGTCGACGCCGGCGTCTTTCAAGGCATTGGCTTTGCTGCGCATGCTGGACGTGCCCGGAGCGCTGAGGCGTTGCGCACGCTGGGACAACGGCAAGGACACGGCAGACGGCTCACTGTTATTCATTGTTATACCTGCCAGAACACGCTGGAAAATTCGTTCGCCCTACCGGGCCTGGGCCTCCAGCCCTTGCTGAACCCGCCAGGACAGCGGCAAGGTGAGCAACAAGGTGGCGGCCAGCAACAAGACGGCCACGGGCACCCCGGTGGTATCACCGAGGCTGCCGAACAGCACCGGCGCCAACGCGCCGCCACCGATGGTGCCGGTGTAGAACACTGCAAACGCCTGGTCGCGCCGGCCCGGCCCCGCCAGGTCCGGCACCGCGCCATACAGCACCGACGAGGTGCCATTGAGCGCCAGCCCCAGCAGCGGCAACATCACCATCAAGCCGGCGTAGGGCAGGTACACCGCCATGACTATCAGCACCGCCGTGGTGAACTCCGTGGCCCACACCGTCTTCATCATGCCGATGCGCGCACCGAGGTAACCGCACAGCAATTTGCCGAAGGCGCCCCCCACGAACAGCATCGTCAGCGCCAGGCCAATGCCCGCAGGCCCGGCCCCCTTGGCCTTGAGCAAAA